>JANOXL010000262.1:0-4566 GCA_031418395.1 Rhodoferax sp.
GGCCTTGCTTCCGCTCTTGCCCGCCAAACAACGCGCCACCCACCCGCATGACTGGATGAGTACCGACGCCGAGGTGGCCTGCCCCGACCCGAATTGCCCCACACGTTTTCGCATTTCCCGCCTGGGTAAACGCAGTTTCAAACACCATGAAACCACCGCCGTGACGCTGCCCGCCCCAACCGCGCCTTAGCAAGGTATAGTTTTCCTCAGAATTACCCGTTCACCCCATCCATCCACCAGGAGCCACGAGACATGCGCAAACTCATTCCCCTCATTTCATTGGCAATGGCTGCAACGGCATGGTTGCCGGCCAACGCCCAAACGCCCGACTGCAAACACACGGTCGGCATGGTCGTTTCCCTCACCGGCGCTGCCGGGCGTTTTGGCCAGGCGGCGGCCAAGTCAGTCGAGCTGGCCTTTCGTGATCTCAACGCGGCGGCGGGTGCGCAGGGCATTGCCGGCTGCCAATTGGCGTTTGATCTGCGTGATGCGCAAAGCCAGGGCGCGGTTGCAGTCGATCAGGCGCGCCAGTTGGTGGATCTGAAAAAAGTGCCGGCCATCATCGGCGGCATCATCTCTTCGGTGTCGATTCCCATCGTGACCTCCGTCACGGCACCCGCAGGTGTGGTGCAGATTTCACCCGCCTCCACCTCACCCACGCTCACACGCATGGGCAATGACGGCGTCAGTAAAGGCTGGTTCTTCCGCACCATCACATCTGACGCGCTGCAAGGCACAGCGGCTGCCAAATACGCCATGGACCAGGGCCTGCGCCAACTTGCCATCATCAACGTCAACAATGATTTTGGCGTGAACATGCTGGCCGAGTTCCGCAAGGCCTACGAGGCACTCGGCGGCAAGATCATGTCGGCCACGCCGTACAACCCGGCCCAGGCCTCGTATGCGCCCGAGATCACCAAAGCCTTGCAAGGTGACCCGCCCGCGCTGTATTTGATCGGCTACCCGGGCGACGGCACGACGATTTTGCGCACTTGGATCCAGCAAGGTGGCCCCCAGCGCTTTTTGCTCAACGACGGCCTGAATTCCGCCGACCTCATCAAAGGTGTCGGCCCGCAGTTTTTGAACAACGCGTTTGGCACATCCTCCGGTACAACCCGCAGCCCCAGCACCGACTATTTTGACCGCGCCTACCCCGGCATGAGTGGTGGCTTCGACTCCAAAGCCCCCGCCGCAGACCGTGCGTTTGATGCCGCTGCCATCATGGGCCTGGCCATTGCCCGCGCGGGCAAATTTGATGCCGCCGCGATTCGCGATGCGATCCGCGAAGTCACCAAACCTGGCGGCGAAGTGGTGCATGCCGGCCCTGAGGGTTTTGCCCGCGCACTGCAACTCATCCGTGAACGCAAAGCGGTGCGGTATGTCGGCGTGATTGGCGGCGTGGAGTTTGACCGTAATGGCGACATCGTCGGCCCGTTCCGCCTTTGGCGCCTGCAAAACGGCGAAGTGACCACCACCGGCCAGATGACCACCGACGAAGTGCAGGCTGTCCAAGCGAGATTGCCGCGCTAAACGGACGAATTTCGGGCCTTTTTTGTCACCCGCCAGCACGACCAGCCGCATGATCGAACGCACGCTGCTCGCGCCTGGCCTGGAGATCCCGCGCATCGTCACCGGCCTGTGGCAAGTGGCTGACATGGAGCGCGGCGGCACCTTGCTCGACCCGGCGCGCGCGGCGGGCTGGATGGCGGACTACGCCAAAGCGGGCCTGGATGCCTTCGACATGGCCGATCACTACGGCTCGTCGGAAGTCATCACCGGTCATTTGAACCGTGGCGATCTTTTGCCCCAAAGTGCCAAGGTGCGCGCCTTCACCAAATGGTGCCCCGAGCCCGGCCCGATGACGCCTGAAATCGTGCGGGCGGGCGTGGCCAGGGCGCAGGATCGCATGCAGTCAAGTTGCATCGATCTGATGCAATTTCACTGGTGGACCTTTGACCACCCCGCTTATCTGGACGCAGTCATCGAACTGGCAAAACTTCGCACGGAGGGTGCGATCCGCCACATTGGCCTGACCAACTTTGACACCGCACACTTGCGGGTCTTGCTGGCCCACGGTTTACCCATTGCCAGCAACCAGGTTTGTCTCTCGCTGTTGGACCGCCGTGCCACGGGCGCGATGAGCGATCTGTGCTTGCAAAAAGGTGTCAAACTTTTGGCCTACGGCACTCTGGGTGGCGGCTTTTTGTCGGAGCGCTGGCTCGACCAGCCGGAACCTGTGGAGATTGGCGACTGGAGCAAGATGAAGTACCGCCGCTTCATTGACGCTGTGGGCGGCTGGGCCGCTTTGCAGGGCGTATTGCAGGCGGCGCACGCCATTGCACAAAAACATGGTGTTTCGATTTCGAATGTGGCGACGCGCTGGGTGCTGGATCAGCCCGCTGTAGCGGCCGCAATTGTGGGCGCGCGATTGGGCGAATCCGAACACCGGGCCGACAACCAGCGCGTGTTTTCGTTCCAGCTCGAAGCCGACGACCTGGCCCGCCTTGAAGTCGCTTTTGCCGCGACCCGTGCCATCCCCGGCGACTGCGGCGACGAATACCGCAAGCCGCCTTTCCTGACGGCCTCTGGCGATTTGAGTCATCACCTGGCCAGCCTCACGACCGCGTTCAGCAAAACGCCCGCGCCTGGCCATACGGACCGCTGGCGCGTGGACTCGGGCAGCGTGTGGGAGCCACTCGCGGGTTACGCCCGTGCAGTGCGTGACGGCGAACACGTTTTTGTCTCTGGCACCACGGCCACACACGGCAGTGGCACGGTGGTGGCACCCGGCGATGCGGCGGCGCAAACCACCTGGATTCTGGACAAAATCAGCGCCAGTTTGCAGGCTTTGGGCGCATCGCTCAACGACGTCATGCGCACCCAGGTTTTTCTGCGCGACGTGGCCGACTGGGAAGGCGTGGCCCGTGAACATGGCCGCGTTTTTGGCGAGATTCGCCCGGCCAACACCATGCTGCAAGCTGGCGCCCTGATTGGGCCAGACTACCGCGTCGAAATTGAGGCCCAGGCCTTGGTGCGACGTTAAAGCCAGCGCGCGAGCCTTCACTGTGGCCCACCATCGGGCACAGGCCCCTGCGAGCACTGCATATGAACGCTATTATATTGGTAGCATTAATTGCATATTTCACGAGACCTATCGCCCTATTTTTCATATTTTTTCGTGAAAACCCATTTTGGGGCTACAATAAACCCCAATATGGGTACGATTGGTGCCATCCATGCACTTATCGACTTTGGGCAGCCTTTGCCCCATAGATTTCAACTTTGAAGGACAGGAACCGACATGGGCAAAAAACTCGTCAAACCACTCGCGGCCTCCGCCAAATCTGCCAAAACCGCCAAGGCCATTGCAGCAGCAAGGCCGATTGATGCACTTTTCTCCCGTGGCCGTCAGCGCGTGTTGACGGTGCTGTTTGGTAATCCGCAGCGCAGTTTTTATGCCAACGAAATCATTTCGCTGGCGCAGGTCGGCACAGGCGCCACACAGCGCGAGCTGGCTTCTCTGGCCGATGCCGGTTTGCTGGTGGTGAGCCGACAGGGCAACCAGAAACACTTCCAGGCCAATCCTGATGCCGCCATCGCCGGCGAAATCTATGCTTTGGTGCGCAAAACCATGAGCGTCGCGGGTGTGGTGGGCGCGGCACTGGCGGGGCTTGCCGGGCAAATAGAGTCCGCTTTTGCCTACGGTTCAGCCGACGATCTGCGCGACACCGCCACGGGCGAGCTTGCGCTCTTGGTGGTTAGCCGCCAGTTGAGCGACGAGGACGTGGCCCAGGCCATGGCCCAAGCCGCCACCACGCTGGACCGCCGCATCGCCATCACGGTGTGTACGCCCGACGACTACGATCGCCAGAAAAAACAAGATGGCAATTTCCCAGGCGGAAAAACCGGCATCACGCAGCTTTGGCTGCTGGGGTCAGATCAGCAGGCCGGTTAGTTCAAGCGCAGGCACGGGCGAGGCTCAACCAAGCTTGCCTGCGTGTCCAGGCGCTTGGGCACTCACTTTGAGCCTGATGCCTATTGCAACTTTAAACAGCGCGCCAAAGGATGTAGTCGGCTGAATATTTCACGATCTGTTTTTGGCCGGTGTTGCCGCTGGTGCAGGCGGCCGAGGGTGCCACACCGCCCTGCGTGTTGACGCGCTGGATGTAACTCACCCCTTGCATCGCGCCGGCACCTATCGCCGGGTTAGCCTTCACGAGCTGCAAGGGAATGCTGCCTGCGGCGGCCGGTGACACCGCAAGCTGCGCACCCGTGACTTTGCTGCCGTCCTTGCTTTCCCACGTGGCGGGCGGTCCGTAATATCTGCCCACCGAATTGCCAGACCGGTCCTTGAGCCCGGCATCCGGCCCGACAAACACCCATTCGAACTGGCCGGGCATGTTGGCCTTGGCCCGGCACTCGTAAGTGATCTGGCCCTTGCCCACCGTTTCCATGGCCACCCGGTTGCCTGGGGGCACCTGCACGGCGGCGGGCAGGCCCATCTGGTCAAAGGGTTTCATCATCATCGGGCTGCTGGCGCAGGCGGCCAACAGCGATGCAGCGGAA
>JANOXL010000263.1:0-9715 GCA_031418395.1 Rhodoferax sp.
CTTTGAGAATGAGCCCTGGTTTTTTCGGCTGGCCGTGTCGTCTTTGGCAGGTCGAACGCCGAACACCCTGGCAATTGACACTGCCATTCAAGTGTTGCGCGAAAAGACGCAAGTTGCAGACCGAACCTACCTTGGCACCGCCTACCCCAAGTGCTGGGTCGGCTCGCAGGCGGTTGACGCCCTTTGCGCCCACCAAACCATGCCCCGCCACCAAGCCCACCTGATCTTGCATCGCCTCATGATGTCCGGCCTGTTTCGCCATGTCGTGAACGAGCAACCCTTTGTCGATGGGAATTTTTACTATCGGTTCCACAGTTGAAGGTTTTGGTGCAGCGCGCAGTGAATAGCGTCTATTGAAGTTGCCCGAAGGTCAAGATCACCCACGGTCCGGTTCCTATCCCGAAAACTAGCGCGGTTGGTGGACTTGATTCAAAAGGACATCGCGAAGGCAGTTTGAGACTTCAGCGATCTCCAAGCTTGGAGGACTATGACTCCCATAGTCCAAGGGTCTGACGATCTCCCCGAAAAAAAGCCCCACAGCGCAGCCAGCTGTTTGCAATTAGCCCTATTGACATCTGGTTGTCAATATTCATGACCATGGAACAAAAACTTCTCGATCCAATTTCGCGCCTTGCGCTGCATGTATTCCGAGCTCAGCAGAGTCTCTCTAGTTTGGGAGACGAGCTCGCGGCGCCATTTGGAATGACCAGCGCCAAATGGAAGGTCATGGGCGCTGTCGAACTTTCAGACACGCTACCCACGGCCTCCGGAATTGGGCGAATCATGGGCATGACACGCCAAGCCGCAACCAAGCAAATCGGCTTGCTTGTGGAGCACGGACTTATGACCTCTCACGACAACCCGCTGGACGCGAGAGCTGCGGTTTACACCCTCAGTCCAGAAGGCGAAGCCACTTACACTGCAATTTCTGACGCGTGGACCAAGCAAATCGAGGTTTTAAGAGCTTCAATCAGCGACGAGGACATCGCGAGTGCGCTCAGGCTGCTGGAGCAATTGGTGGTTCACCTGGAAAAAGCACGCACCTCTCCAACGCAAGGCCTCGGCGGCACCTGCAAATCGAAAAGAATCAAAAAATGAAATCACGCGTTCACGCCATTTTTGGCAGCATCGCATTGCTTTGTATTTTCAGTTTTTGGACGTCAACGCTCATATCCGAACTGTTTCTTTCCCAGTCGGCAATCGTCAAAGTCAAGGACGCAATCCTTCAAGCAATGTGGATTCTGATACCCGCGATGGCTGCTACCGGTGGCAGCGGCTTTGTCCTTGCTAAAAATCGTTCTGGCCAGTTGGTTGAGTCTAAAAAGAAACGCATGCCGTTCATAGCCGTCAACGGTTTATTGGTGCTCTTGCCTTCAGCTTTCTATCTGCACTCAAAGGCACAAGCTGGAGCCTTTGACACCTGCTTTTACGCAATTCAGGCAGTGGAGTTGATTGCCGGGGCAACCAACCTGTGGTTGCATTTCAAAAATATGGTCGATGGGCTGAAGTTGGCTGGCCGCTTACAGTCAAAGAAAGTAGCAGGCTAGTCATGTGGCTGACCTCTTTCTGGTCGAGTAGTCTGCGCTGTTTCAACAACAGGGGCCACGTCCTAATTAAGGCTCGGTCTGGATGCTGTGGTGTCCGTGGCAGTTGTGGCGCCAGCCCGCTAGAGCCTGATGCCTTGCAACTCCCGTGTCGACTTGCCCAGTTCTTGGTGCAGAATTTGAAACACGGTCTTGATGCGGGCAGTCTCGCGCAGATCGGGGTGGGTCAGTACCCAAAGTTCGGATGCCAAATCCGCAATAGGCTCCTGCACGCGGCGCAATGAAGTCACGCTGTCTCCGAGGAAGCAAGGCAACACGGCCAAACCCAGTCCATCGGCGCAGGCGCGCGCGATATTGGCGAAACCGTCGATGCGGTAACCCACCTGGTCCAGCGGAATGGTTTTCTGCAGCCACAGCAGTGAACGGTGGCGTTCTTGCGATTCACCCAGACCAATCCAATGGTGCTCGGACAAGGCGGTCGCGGTGGAGTTTTCAAGGTAATGCGCAGCCCCATACACCGTGAAAGCCAGCGGCGCAATGCGCTTGCCCACCAAATACGCGGGTGGCCGCAGTGTGGGGCGCACGGCAATATCGGCGTCGCGCTTGGACAAGTCCAGCATGTTGTTGTCGATGCCAATGTGCAGCGCAATGTGGGGATATCGGGCTCGGCACAGCGCCAACACTGGGTTTAGCAGCGTTGTGGCAAAGCTGTCCGTGGTGGTAATGCGCACCACGCCGTTGGGTCGCAAATCGCGCCCGGCCACTTTGAGTAACGAGCGCTCGGCGGTTTGCGCCATGGCCGCACCGGCGGCCGCCAGTTCTTCACCGGCTGGTGTTGCCACATAACGGCCTGCAATGCGCTCAAACAAGCGCACACCCAGATCCTTTTCAATTTGGGCAATGCGCCTGAACACCGTGGCGTGGTTGACATGGAGCTTGCGCGCCGCCGCCGACAGCGAGCCCGTTTGGGTGACTGCGGCGACGTAAATCAGGTCGTTAAGGTCATGGCGGTCTTGCATTTCTGTGCATTCTTGCAAATTGAATTTGCAGTTTCTTTGAATTTACTTGTCTAAATGTAAAGGTTAATCTTCAATTTCACTACTTTTAGAAGGAAATTAGCCATGAAACGCACACAGATTCACAAAACCCTGACGACGCTGCTGCTCTGTGCTGGTCTGGGTTTGGTAAGTTTTGGCAGCGCCACAGCGGCTGAGCCGATTTGGGACGGCAATAAGGTCCAGATGCAAAGTGAGAAGTTGGCTGACGGTGTTTTCGCCTACTACGCTAGCGACGCACGCGAACTGAATGCCAAGGGCGGCGCAGCGGCCACCAGCGGCGGCCTGATTGTGGGCAGCAAGGGGGCGCTGCTGATTGAAACCATGCTCAACAAACGCATGAACCAACAGGTGCAAGCCCTCAGCCGCAAACTTGGCGCAAAGCCGCTGATTTATGCAGTCAACACCAGCGCGCACGGCGACCACTCGTTCGGCAATATGTTTTTGCCTGCGTCAACGCGCATTGTTCAGCATGCCAACACGCGCATCTATATCGACAAACATTTGGGTGATGACAAAGCCTTCATGATCAAGAACTTTGGCACAGGCCGGGGCATTGAGGAAATCAAGGCACGCACCGGTGATATTTTGGTCGCACCCATGGCCACAGTGTCGCTGGACTTGGGCGGCAAGGTGGTGGATGTGATCGACTTTGGTTTCGCACAAACCGGCGGTGACCTTTGGGTGTGGGAGCCGCAATCGAAGGTGATGTGGGCGGGTAACCCCATCATCGCGTCCAAGCCCGCTTTGCCATGGTTGCTGGACGGCCATTTGGTCGCCACCCTGGACACCCTGAAGCGTGTGTATGCATTCTTGCCCTCTGACGCCCGCATCATTCCCGGCCATGGCGTCGCCATGACGCGTGAAGACATAAAGTGGCACATTGACTACCTGGCCAGCGTGCAAAAGAACGTGCAAGCGGCTGTGGACAAGGGTTTGACGCTGGAGCAACCCGTGGCGCAAACCACCATGCCCGAGTTTGGCGGTTACGCCTTGTTTGGCTGGGTCCACCCTGGCCTGAACGTACCCGCCGCCTATCGAGACCTCAGCAAAAAATAGTCACTTTATTCAAGGAGAATTCCATGGCCATAGAAGTCGTCAGCGGCAAGGAAGCGACGATCCATTTCAATGCACAGAAGTGCATCCACTCGCGAAGCTGCGTGCTGTCGCACCCGGACGTGTTTGTGCCTAATGTGGTGGGTGCCTGGATTCACCCCGATGCGCAACCCGCAGCAGAACTTATGCGTATTGCGCAGAACTGCCCTTCGGGCGCCATCACGGTGGTGCGCCACAGCGCGGGCGCAGAGGCTGCTGCCGACTCTAACGGGCTTCCAATCGTCAACACAGTGCGTGTGCGCGAGAATGGTCCGCTCGCCGTGGAGGCCGAGTTGCTGATCAATGGCCAGCCGCAGGCCAATCCGCGCGCCACACTGTGCCGCTGTGGCCAGAGTCAGAACAAACCGTTTTGTGATGGCAGCCATGGGGCAGCGGCCTTTGTCGCGACCGGGGAACCGACCACGGCTGCTTTTAGCGCATTGTTGGTGCGATGCGGCCCGCTGGATGTGCGGCCCTTGCCAAACGGCCCCTTGCGCGTGGTGGGCAACCTCGAAGTGGTGAGCGGCACTGGGCGTACCTGCAACAAGCTGAGCGAAGCCTATCTGTGCCGCTGTGGCCAAAGCAAAAACAAACCCTATTGCGACGGCAGCCACAAAGCCACAGGGTTTGAGGCCCTGTGAACAAGCATGGGCGAGATGGCAGAGGAAGGCAGGAACGCCAACATCAGAATTGATTCAACTCTTTCGGGCTACGTTCCACCTGCGGTAGCTTAAATAAATAAAGGTTCTGCTACTTATTAAATAGCAGAACCCTTAATGCCTAACGGCGTGTAGTGGCTCCTCGACCTGGGCTCGAACCAGGGACCTACGGATTAACAGTCCGGCGCTCTACCAACTGAGCTATCGAGGAACAAGCCTTCAATTATAGCTTGAGTTTTTGCAAAATTCTGGCAGCGGCGGCCTCTGGATCCTTCGCCGCAGTGATCGCGCGCACAACGGCAATGGCGCCCACGCCACTTGGTAAAACGTCGTCCAGTTTGCCTTCGTCAATGCCACCAATCGCCACCAATGGGTAGTCGCGCAGGAGCCGCGCATAAGCCGCCAGGCGGCCCGGCCCCTGTGGTGGCGTAGTCATGCGTTTGAGGGTGGTGGCGTACACCGCGCCCAGCGCGATGTAACTGGGGCTGACGCTGTCTGCGGTCAGCATCTCAGCGTAGCCGTGGCTGCTCAAGCCTAGGCGCAGCCCCGCTTTGCGGATGGCGTTCAGGTCAGCGCTGCCCAGGTCTTCCTGGCCCAGGTGCACGCCGTAGGCGCTCGCGTCGATGGCGGCTTGCCAATGGTCGTTGATGAAGAGCAGGCTTTGGGTCCCCTGAACCGCTCTGACCGCGGCCGCGACCTGATCGGCTACTTTGGCCTGGTCAGAAGATTTGAATCGCAGTTGCAACGTCGGCACCCCGGCTTGGGCCATGCGTGCGACCCAATCGGCGTCTGGCAGCACCGCGTAAAGGCCCAGGCGTTTCGGGCAAGGCAGGAAGGAGGTCAGCCGGGGCCAGGGCGCCAATTCAAAGTCCTGCGGTTCATGCGGCCACAAAGTCGCGTCAAAACTGCCCAGCCGCCCGGTTTGTTTTTGCCATGCTTTGGCGACGCAGAGCCCATCTGCATCAATGAAACCCAGGGCGCGACAGGCTACTTTTGCCGCGCGAAAGGCCGGGGGGGCGTGCAATGATTGGGGACTGCTGAACACTGGGCGAAAATTGTCAACGGGCAAGGCCAGGGCGGCGCGATGCGCCTGCACGATGGCGTCGGCCATTTCGGGAACGTCGAGGGCAACAGGCGGGTTCACTTGAATACTTTCAGGTGTGATGCCAAAACGGCGTGCCCAACACGGGTGTGCTGGCCTGTGCCGATGCCTGCTTGGCCATGGCGCCAGCCAGGAAAGCGCTGCGTCCGGCCTGCACCGCATCGGCAAAGGCGCCGGCCATCACCACCGGGTCTTGTGCCAGCGCCACGGCAGTGTTGAGCAACACGGCATCGAACCCCCACTCCATCACCTGGCAGGCGTGAGAGGGCAGCCCCAATCCGGCGTCAACAATCATCGGTACATTCAGACGCTCTCGCAGCAGACGCATGGCGTAGGGGTTGAGGGGGCCTTTGCCGGTGCCGATCGGCGCGGCCCAGGGCATGATGGCTTCACAACCGGCATCCACCAGGCGCTGGCACAGCACCAGGTCTTCCGTGCAGTAGGGCAGCACTTTGAAGCCGTCCTTGATGAGCTGGCTGGCGGCGTCGACCAGATTCAGCGTATCAGGCTGCAAGGTGTAGTCATCACCAATCAACTCCAATTTGATCCACGGTGTCTGGAACACTTCGCGCGCCATTTGCGCCGTGGTGATGACCTCTTGAACGCTGTGGCACCCGGCGGTGTTGGGCAACACCGGCACACCGATGCGCCCCAGCAGGTCCCAAAAGGCGTTGCCGGTCCCCTTCGATTCTGCGGCTTGCGTGGCGTTTGACAAATTTTGGCGGCGCATTGATGCCGTCAGCATGGCAGGTTGCGCGCGGCTGACTGCGTTTTCAAGGACGGCGGGCGATGGGTAGCGCGAGGTTCCCAGCAGCAAACGGCTGCTGAAGGTCTGTCCGTAAAGCTGCAGCGGGTCTGGGTTGGTTCGGGTTGTCATGGTGAATACGCCAGGGGTTCAACCACCGGTCACCGGTCGGATGATTTCAATGCTGTCTTCTGCCTTCAAGGCGGTTTGCGCATACTGGCTGTTGGGGACGAACTGCATGTTAACGGCAGCTGCGAACGGTGGTACGGCGCCAACGGCCTGAACGGCGTCAGCCAGGGTGGCACTGGGTGACAAGTCGAAGGGCTGGTTGTTGATGAGTACGTTCATGTCAAGTCTTCACGGGTATCTGTGTCCAAAGAGAAGGCCTGCGCCAACTCGGAGTCGCCCGTCTTGACCAGTTGCATGACCACGTCCAAAAGCGCTGGCGCGATCAGGAAACCATGCCGGTACAGGCCGTTGATCTGGAAACTGCGCATTGCGGCACGGCGGATACTGGGCAGGTTGTCTGGCAGCGCGGGACGGCATTGAGTGTTGATCTCCAGAATCCTTGCTTCAGCAAAACCACTGTGCACCGAATAAGCGGCACTGAGCAATTCAAGCGTGGAGCGAACGCTGGCGGGCGACAGGTCATCGGATTCGATCTCGGTCGCACCCACCACATAAACGTGGCCCGGTTTGGGGGCGATGTAGAGCGGGTAACGCGGGTGGATCAAGCGAACCGGACGCGTCAAATTGACCTCCGGCGCCAGCAACCGAATGACCTCGCCGCGCACACCCCGCAGCGCCGTCATTTGTGGGCGGGCACCCAATCCCCGGCAATCAAATAACCATTGCAGGTCACCCTGCAGCGCCGCTTCAAATTCTGTCGGCTGGCGCGGGCTATTCCAGTGCATCTGCACCTTCAGGGTCTTGAGTTGCTCACACAAGGCATGCAGCAAGGCCCGGTTGTCCAATTGACCTTCGCCAGGCAAATACAGCCCCTGGGCGAAACGGTGGCCCAGCGCCGGTTCCAATTGCCCGATTTGAGTGGCGTTCAAGGTTTGCGCTTTCGCCAGGCCGTCAATGGCCTGTTGGTTGGCCGTGATTTGTCGCGCAATCCGCGCAGCTTCGGCGGCGTCCTGCCGGTGCCAAACGATCAATGTGCCGTCTTGCTGAAAAAAAACCGGCGCGGGAAGTTGGTCGATCAGCTGCGGCCAGCGTTTCAGGCTGTAGGCGCCCATGCGCACCACCGAAGGCGCGGTAATGACGGATTCGGCCAGGGGCGCCAACATGGCGGCAGCGACGCGTGCTGCGGACTGGTCGCCGTCCGGGTTGCCGGCGTCGTACAGCGTCACCCGGTGCCCTGCCTGCGCCAACGCACAGGCGAGCAACCGGCCCATGAGACCGGCGCCCAGAACAATGCTGTGGTCTTCACCGCGCCGTGATTTTGCGTTCCTCATTGCACCGATAATTTTCCGCATGACAAATTCACAACATTACCCGCGCGTGTTGACGATAGCGGGGTCTGACAGCGGCGGCGGTGCGGGCATTCAGGCCGACTTGAAAACCTTTGCCGCCCTGGGCTGTTACGGCATGACCGCCATCACTGCCATCACAGCGCAAAACACCGTGGGCGTGCGGGCCATTCAAGGCGTACCGGCTGATATTCTGAAGGCACAAATCGAGGCGGTGATTGACGATATTGGCGTCGACGCCGTCAAGATCGGCATGTTGCACTCGCCTGAAATTGTGCAAGTCGTGGCCTGGGCGATTGACCATTTCAAACTCGACAAGGTGGTACTTGACCCGGTGATGGTCGCCACCAGCGGCGACACCCTGGTCGGTCAGGAAACCGTGCAAGTGCTGGTGCGAGAGCTGTTTCCGCGTGTTGTGGTGGTAACGCCGAATCTGGACGAAGCGGCATTGCTTTTGCGTCGCAGCCTCGGGCGAGTCGATGAACTGGACGCAGCGGCAGCCGATTTGCTCAAACTTGGCGCCAAGGCGGCGCTGCTCAAGGGCGGGCATTTGGCAGGCGATGACGTGGTTGACGTGCTGGCGCAGTTGGGCCAGGCGCCTATCCATTTGCAATCCAGACGAATCGCCAGCCGCAATGTTCATGGCACGGGCTGCACGCTGTCGTCGGCCATTGCCGCACATCTGGCGCTTGGCCATGGTCTTGAGGACGCCGTCAGACTGGCCCGCGCCTTTATTCTGCAAGCCATCGCGGCGGGCGCCGCGGTGCGTACCGGGCAAGGTCATGGGCCCTTGAATCATGGTTTTGCGCCGTTGGCCATGAAAATATTGAACGCGGCCTGAAGCTTCGGGCAGTCCTAGTCACTTTTGGGCCGGGTGGCCCAGGCCAGCGCCAGCGTCAACGCCAGGGTCGGCAAGGCCGACCCCAATTGCGGCGCCCATTTGGCCAGTGCGTGGTAAAGCGCAATGCCGGCGATCCACAACACGGCGGCGGAAAAGTTGACTTTGGTTTGCGACGATCCGGCCATAGGCGCAGTTGTGTTGACATGGGATCCCAGGCCGCCCATGCGCCCCAAAATGACGCCATACAAAGGCACAAATACGGAGCTGAGCATCAGCAAGAACGGCTCAATGCTGTGCATCGGCAAAAACAGCGCCAGCACGGTACACAGCAGCACCACGGCGATGCCCCACTCTCGCAGACTCCATTGCGGGAACAGGCTATGGCTGTTGACAGCGCCCGAATAAACGTCGCCGTAAGCGTTGTCGATCTCATCAAACAGGATCAACCCGAGCGCCAGCAAGCCACCTTGGGCCAACAGCAACGCCGTCACCAGGTCGGTGCCCGGCGCGGCGACAGTGACAACCATCACCCCCAGGGCATAACACCAGATATTCGCTATTGCGTAACCCAGCCACGTGCCGGTGAATGCTGTCTTGCCGTCTTTGCCGTGGCGCGCGTAGTCCGCGATCAAAGGCAGCCAGGAGATTGGCATGGCGATCACCAAATCCATCGCCGAGAGCAAACCCATGCCGCCTTTGCCGGGGTTGTTCCAAAAAGCGTCAAATCCCTTGGCAGCGATTTGTCCGCCAAATTGCCAGGTCAACCAGACCAACGATGCGACCACCAACGGCAACGCGAATTGGCCAATCAGTTTGCGCACGGTGGTGAGCATCGACGCGCCTATCAAGGCGCACAGGACGGCGCCCCAGATGGCCGTGGTCACCAATGTCCCGGCGAGGCCGCCCAAGTCGAGTCCAAAAGACTGCCTGGCGATGGCGGTGGCGCCGTCACGCATCACCACCAGCTCGAACGTGGTCCAGCCAACCAACTGCGCGATATTAAGGATGATGGGCAGTTTGGCGAACAGGCTGCCGTAGGTGCTGTGCATCAGGCCGGCACTGGTCAGGCCCGAATCACACCCGAGTTTGGCGGTCCAGGCCAACAGGCCAGCGCCGATCACCGAGCCCAAAACGATGGCCAGCATTGCGTCGCGCGGGCCGACAGCGGGCACCAGATAGGCGCCCACTTGCATGACCAG
>JANOXL010000264.1:0-2326 GCA_031418395.1 Rhodoferax sp.
CCCCGGATTTTGGCCCCCATGGCCATGCCCAGCGCCGCTGAGATCGAGGTGCTGGAATGCGCCGTGCCGAAGGTGTCGAATTCACTCTCGGCCCGCTGCGGGAAGCCGGAGAGGCCGCCCAACTGCCGCAGGCTGCCCATACGATTGCGCCTGCCGGTCAATATTTTGTGGGGATAGGTTTGATGGCCCACGTCCCACACCACGCGGTCATGCGGCGTGTTGAAGACGTAATGCAGGGCCACGGTGAGCTCCACGGTGCCCAGGTTGGAACTCAGGTGCCCGCCAGTTTTGGACACCGTGTCGAGCAAATAGGCGCGCAACTCGGCTGCCAGCGGGGCCAACTGGGCGCGAGAGAGTTTGCGCAACTCGCCAGGCGAGTTGACCGTCTCCAGGAGCGAATAAGCGTTGGATGCCATGGATTGTTTTTCTTTCATCAGGCTTTTCGGTTCACCACCATGTTAGCCAAACCCCGCAGTGCGCGGGTATCGGGCAAACCACTGCGGTCTAATGCCGACAGCGCATTGCTGCGCAACTCTTGGGCGAAAGCACGGGAACGCGCCAGGCCCAGCACGGAGACGTAGGTGGGCTTATCTTGCTCGGCATCTTTGCCAGCGGTTTTGCCCAATGTCGCGGAGTCTTCAGTCGCGTCAAGAATGTCGTCTACCACCTGGAAGGCCAAGCCAACGGCGGCACCGTAGGCCGCCAGGGCCTCAGCGGTTTTAGGGGCGTAAGTGCCCTGCAAACCGCAGGCCGCGCCCATCAGCACGCTACCTTGCAGCAAAGCGCCGGTTTTGAGACGGTGCATTTCGCGCAACTGATGTTCGCTCAACGTCTGGCCGACGCTGGCCAAATCGATCGCCTGGCCACCGGCCATACCGGCACTACCCGCCGCCTGTGCCAACAAGCGGCACAGGCGTGCCTGCAAAACGGCAGGAACTAAAGCACCATCAGATGTCGATTCATCGGGCGTGAGTAATTCAAAAGCCAGCGCCTGCAAGGCGTCACCGGCCAAAAGCGCCTGCGCTTCACCGTATTTCACATGCACCGTCGGTTTACCCCGGCGCAGGACATCGTTGTCCATACACGGCATGTCGTCGTGTACGAGCGAATAGGCGTGAATCAGCTCGACGGCGCAAGCTGCCCGCAAAGCCGCCGATACGTTACCTTGTGTGGCCTCGCAACTGGCCAACACAAGCAAGGGACGCAGGCGTTTGCCGCCATCCAGCACCGCATAACGCATGGCTTCCACCAAGGCTGCAGGCGCGCCATGATCCAAGCCGGAAGGTGCGTCGGCGGTGACCCAGCGCTCCAGAGCATGCTCGACATCCATCAAGTGCCGCTGGCTCCAGGCCGCCAGATCGAACGGGGCGCTACCTGTGGCCGCATCGTTGGCGGACACCGGTGCCCGCCCCACCGGGGCGTGCAAAGCCGCGCTGGCCGCGCTGTTCACTGAGGCGTCCATGGTTTCAAGTTACCCGCGTCCAGCACCTTTACCTGGTCTTCCACAGCTTTGAGTTTCTCGCGACAAAATTTGAGCAATTCGGCTCCGCGCTGGTAACCCGTCAGGAGTTGCTCCAGGGGCATGTCGCCCGATTCGAGTTGCGAGACCAGTGTTTCCAGCTCCTCCTGCGCAGCTTCGTAGTTGGCAGGTGCTTGGACTCCAGTTGTTTTGGCGGGTGCTTTGGCCATGGATTATGCGGTGGACAAAGGCGCAATTTTAGGCTGTTCCGCAACGCCATTGACCCAGGCCCGCTTTCAGCGCCTTGGGCAGCACGCTAAGCGTGCTGGCATTTCGCCAGCCCGTGACGTCTGCAACTCGTCAGTGGCGCGGTCCGAAGTGGTTTTCAGCAATCCAGTTGGCGACCTTTTTCCCAATCAGGGCACCATCGACAATTGAGAATCGAAAGTGCATGCCCCCGTAGATTCTGGCAACACCCGAGTCGTTTGACATTTCGTCAGTGGTGCTGAACTTGTGCACTACGGTATTGGGCACTCCGCTGGAAAAGCTGGCGCTGACCTGATGGGTCCGGAAATAATGGCGCAGCGTCTCAGAAACACCAGTGGTCACGCAGGAATGCGCCGCTGGGTACTCCGGGTGAGGCGGCGTGGGCACCACTGGTGCCCAGCCGGCTTCAGCCACGGTCGCCGGGTTAATGCGGCTGTCGGCCAGGTTGATCGCCGTCGTCGGGCGCCAGAAGTTGTAGTGGTACTTGGTCTCCATGCAGGCAATCAAAGAGTCGGTCTGCGCCACCCAGATTTGCGCCATCAGCCGGGCGTTGTCGGCAAGGCTTGCTTGGGCCGAGCCAAACTGGCGCAGGTTGCGCGG
>JANOXL010000265.1:0-3017 GCA_031418395.1 Rhodoferax sp.
CCCATGAGCGCCAGCCGTGCTGCGGAGGTTCAGGCTACGGCTCTCGAATCACCCGCCCTTCCTACCGGCGCTGCGTTTCGCATTTTTGATATCGCTGTGCAGCGGTCGCAAAGGTCAAAAAGCATCAATGAGATCAGTCAATTCTGAAACCATATGGAACTCTGATACCCGGCACAGCATCAGGAAAAGAGTCGCTTTTGGCGCGTATCAAGTTTTAGCCGAAAAGCAATCGGGGTAGGTAGGGAAGAAACGTGTTAAAAATCAAGGAGATGCAAAAGTGCAAGTTGTCCAAAACCCAAGTTGAACCGCGATACGAAGCGGATTTGACAGAGATAACACGTTAGGCCCCGCAATCAACCATCCTCTCAACGCATACTAAATGCCCTCCACCGAAGAACTACTTCTGTCGCTGAAGCCGAAGACCAAGACCAATGTCATGGCTCTTCTGGCCACCCAGCATCACAACACGGACTACTGGGCGCGTACAAAGGATGGAAATCCTGTCAAAGTGCCCGCGGCTAATCCAAGCTACTGCTACGACTGGTCATTCGGATCTGCTCGTGAAAGCATCGTACTTTGCGTGTGGCATGACTCGATCAGTGTTGAAGGAGACCGCCTTTTCTTCATGGAGAACATGCGCAGCCTCGACGAAGACTTGTCGACACTTGCGCAAAGCAACTCCCGAAATCACAAAGAACGAGACCGAGCGCGCAAGCAGGCTGCGCGCGCCCGGGACTTTGACTCCCTCGTTCGTCTCGCCTTTGATCGACTGCTTCCAGTTCGTTTCATCATCAACGAAGGAGATAGAACTGATCGGGAGAAACTCGGCGAAGGCTCTTCCCATGTCCATAAGCGCGCGCTCGATCTAGAGCCGTGGTACGTGCATGCATACGACGACAGAACCGGAGCAGCAAAGCTCGTACGGTCACTACTTCCCGCGCGCGACGCTGTTGACGCCGCTGGGGATGAACCTGGGTCGGATGCGATGGAACGAGAGGACGACAGACAGCTTCGCGCAATATCCATTCGACGCGGCCAACGAGATTTCCGAGATCGACTGCTATCCGCTTGGAAACGTCGCTGCGTCGTCACGGAATGTCGAATCGAGGCTTTGCTCGAAGCCGCCCACATAACACCACACTCGATCGAGCCAAACTACCGAACATCAAATGGACTTCTCCTTCGTGCGGACATTCACACCCTTTACGACCTGACGCTACTGTCCATTGATGAGTACATGCGAGTTCACATCGCTCCAGCGCTACAGTACTCAGAGTACAAGGGTTGGGAAGGCAAACGCATCGAACGCCGCCCCGATCAAGCGCAAGATGCCCCTGCGTTGGAAGGTCTACGTAACCGTCACGAAGTGTTTCTCAAGGCAATTCGCAACGGCTCCAGCGCGGCTTAACCCGGCAGTCGAGAGGGACGGCTACATGCTGCACTTGTGTTTCCCTACGCTTCGCTCAGGCCGCCCCTCATTTCTACGTTAAACCTCCAGCCTGAACCCCCGCAGCGCGGCTGGCGCTCATGGGTCGCAGCCTCGAAGCGCGGAGGCTTCAGGGTCTGGGGGCTGCGCAGCAGACCGACAGAGCCGCGCATTGTTTGAGCCGCAGGCGAGTTTGCGCGGCGGCCCTGAAGCTGAGCACTGCAGATGGTTGCCTCGAACGTCACGTTGGTGGCCTGCGACTTTGAGCGCCAGCCGCACTGCGGGGGTTCAGGCCAACCCGGCCAACCCCATTACAGCAGCATCAAATTTCCAGCGGTTGCACCATGAACGGTGCTCAAGGCGACGCGGTGGTCTAGAGTGACCAGACAGCCTGCGTTGGCTACCGCCAAGGCGAGCAGATAGACATCGGTGATCTGGTTGTGTCCTAAAACCCTTGACCAGTTGACGCGCTTTTCGTCCCGAAGCGAGACACTGTCGGGCCAGAATTCGTGATCGATATCGGCACAGATTTGTTGCAATTTCTGCTGAACTGCCTGAAAGCCGACCGGGCCATGCTTGCTGTAACCGGGTAGATTGAGCACACGTATCACGCCGTTTTCCACCAAAGGGCAGGTCGCAATTTTTACTTTTCGTTTGAGCATGAAGCCCAAAGCCAGGGCATGGTGTACATGCGCTTCGTCGAGTAGCGCTACCCAAACATTCACGTCCAGCAGGTGGCGCAAACCTAGATGCCTTCCTGATCCATCAGGTCACGCACATGTTCGGTAGTGATGATTTCATCACGAGCAGCAAGCAAGGCAAATTTGCTTTGAGGCGCTGCGGGCTTGGGCAGCGGCGCATGTTGCGCACGAATGCCATCGCGCGCCAGGCGTGAGATCACCTGCCCTATGGTCAAGTGCTCGCGCTGAGCCTGAGAACGGGCAAAGGCAAAAATATCATCTTCAATGGCGATGGTTGTTCGCATGGGTCCAGTTTAGCATCAAATCATCAAAATTGCATCACGTAGAGTTTAGCGAAGACTCGCGGAAATTCGGCAGGCCTACTTCCCCACCAACTGCGACATCCTCTCCGCCTCAAAACACGCCAGTTTGGCCGCATCTGAAGGCACACAATCGGCTGCAACAGCGCCCGATTGGAGTTTTTCAATGGTTTGCCACAGCAGGGCGATCTGGTGGTCTTGGGCGGTCGCAGTTTCGATCAGGCCCTTCATGGCCTGGCTCACTGGGTCGTCTTCATTGGTGATGCCGTAGGCCGAGAACTTGCTGGCCATGGCGGCGTCGCCACTGGCTTCCGAGGTTTTGGGCATGATGATGCGCGCGGGGATGCCCACGGCGGTGGCACCCTCAGGCACGGGTTTGATCACCACGGCATTGCTGCCGATTTTGGCGTTGTCGCCCACCGTAAAGCCACCCAGCACCTTGGCACCGGCGCTGACGACGACATTTTTGCCGAGTGTGGGGTGACGTTTGGCGCCTTTATAGAGCGAGGTGCCGCCCAAGGTGACGCCCTGGTAAATGGTGCAGCCGTCGCCGACTTCGGCGGTTTCGCCGATGACGACGCCCATGGCGTG
>JANOXL010000266.1:0-19585 GCA_031418395.1 Rhodoferax sp.
CGGTCGGCCTTGAAGGCGGTGACAACATCGTCCGGCATGTCGCTGCTGATGGCGACGTTGGGCACTGACCAGGCACCCCGGTACTCTTCGCGCGGGTCACATACGGTGACCGCAAAACCGCTGAACAGCGCCATCGTCGCCAGGTACTCGGTGAGCTGGCCCGCGCCAATAAGCAACATGCGGTATTCAGGACCGAAGGTGTTGGTGATTTCTGTGTCGTTAACAGCCAAGTTCTCAGGCGTGGCGCTAGTGGTGAGCGTGACGGCGCCATCTTGCAAACGCACACTACGCTGCATCAGATGGCCGCCTTCGAGTGCGGCCACCAGCGCGCCCAGGCTGGTGGCGTCCGGGTCAAACTCCAAAAGCAGCTCCAGCGTACCGCCACAGGGCAAACCAAACTGGTGTGCTTCGTCGGCGCTGATGCCGTATTTGATGAATTGCGGCGGGCCGCTGGGCAACACATGTGGGATTTCGGTTTTTGACTCTGCGCCGGGAGTGCTCGATGCATAAGCCTGGGTGAACTTGTAGATCAAATCGTCTTCAATACACCCGCCCGAGACCGAGCCGACGACCGCGCCGTCTTCACACAGCGCCATAATCGAACCGACAGGCCGGGGCGATGAACCCCAGGTGCGCACCACAGTGGCCAGCAGTGCGCGTTTGCCGCCTTGACGCCAATTGCGCAGTGTTCTGAGCACCATCACGTCTAAGTTTTCCATGACATCTCCTTCGCCCGTCGTTCAGGCCGAATCAACGCAAGGCCAGCCAAGCCGCAATCACGACACCCGCAATGCCCAGCCAAACCCACAGGGGGATTCCAGCGTTTTCTTTATCCTTCGTAGCCACCGTCGCCGCAATCGCGCCGTCAGCAGCTTCTGCTTTTGCAGCGTAGGCCGCAGGATGCGCGGCCTGCATGGCTTCATCAAATCGTTTGAAAAAGTCTTCTGCCATCGATTTGGCAACGCCATCAATCAAACGCTGTCCAAGCTGGGCGATCTTGCCGCCCACGGACGCGTGCACCGTGTATTGCAGCTCGCAGCCGTCGGCGTTGGGCAGCAGTTTGACAGCGGAATTGCCTTTGCCAAAGCCGGCCGCCCCGCCCTGCCCTTCAAAATTGATGCTGTACGACTCGGGCGCGACGATGTCTGCCAAGGTGATCTTGCCAGCGAACTTGGCCGAGACCGGGCCGATTTTGACGGCCATGCCGATGGCGTATTGGTTCTCCCCCGTGGGCTCAACCTTGTCGCAGCCCGGGATGCAGGCTTTGAGGATCTCAGGGTCGTTGAGTGCCTCCCAGGCCTGTTGCTGGGTAATTGCCAATTGGCGGCTGCCTTGCATGTCCATTTTTATTTCTTTCCTGCGTTGCGTTTTCTTGGGTTGCGTTCTTTTGGGTGACGTTACTTTTTCATCAATTGGGCCAGGCTGCTGGCCAAATCTTGCAGTTTTTCGACATTGTGAACCGCCAGCATGCCATGAACCTGACTGTGCAGCACAGCAGCACCACGGGCGATGGGGCTATAACCGTCAAAGCGCAACAGCGGGTTGAGCCACAGCAAGCGGCGGCTGTGGCGGCGCAACCAGGCCAGCTCGCTGCGCAAATCCTCCGGCTCGCCCGTGTCCAGCCCGTCGGTGATGATCAACACCAGCGTGCGCCTGCCCACCAGGCGGCGTGCGTGGTAGTGGCGCAAAGTCGCCAGCGACTCGCCAAGCTGCGTGCCCCCCGCGAAGTCGTCGATCAAGCTGCTGGCGTGCGTCAACATGTCGTCGGTATCGGCGTGTTTGAAGGCCGGCGTGAGATCAGTCAAGTGCGTGCCAAAGGCGAACACATCACGCTTGAAATTACCCGCAACGTGACGGCGGGTGGCGGCATGCAAAAACGCCAACAAGAGCCGCGCGTACCGCTCCATTGAGCCCGAGACATCTACCAATACCAACAGCGGAAGTGGCTGCTCGCGCCGTTGCAGTCGCGGCAGGCGCACCAGCTCGCCGCCGGTTTGCGCGGCCTCGTGCATGACCCCCGGCCAATGGATACGCGCGCCGCTCGCGGCCTGGTACAGACGCCTGGTGTCGAAGTGTGGCAGGGGCAGGCGCACGTCCCGCGCGAGTTGCTCCACCAAGCGGTATTCAGAGCCTGAAAGCGAATTGAAATCAGCGTGTTTGAGGCGCTGCATATCGCTGGCCGTCATGGCGGCGTCAAACTCCAGCTCTTTGTCTTGCGGCTTCGGCTTGGCCTCTTTGCCATAGGCTTTTTGCGGCGCCAGTGCTTCGTTCACGCGCGGGCGGCGTTTGTTGGGCTCGGCTTTGCCCTCAGCGCTGGGCAGCAGTTGCGCCAAGAGTTTGTTGGCCACGTCGGGATTGCGGAAATAGGCGTCAAACAGTTCGCGAAAAACCAGACGGTCTTGCTCGCGGCTGACCATCACAGCCTCCATCGCAGCACTCACGTCTTGCTTTTGTGCCAAACCCACGGCTTGAGTGGCTTCGACAGCGAGTGCGATACGGGAGGCATCGACCCGCACACCGGCGCGGCGCAGGGTACGGCCAAAACCGGCGATGTTCTCTGCCAGTTTTCCGGTCCGCGCGTCACCGAGCTGCATAAATCGTCAGGCTGGCTTTTGTTCCGGCTTGAGCAAGGCCGTGGCCATATCTGCCGTGAGGGCGGCCACGTCTTCGCGCTGTTTGAAGAGGATGCCCGCCGTGTCGGAGACGACTTCCGGGTCAATCGCCAGCGTGTCCAGTGCCACCAGGGCTTTGGCCCATTCCACACTTTCTGCGATGCCCGGCGCGCGCTGGAAGGCATTGGCGAAGGGTGCGCTCCTCAAGCGGCCGACAAACTCGGCGACTTGTGTGGACAAGGCCTCAGACGCCCCTGGCACCTGCGCGCGGACGATGGCCAACTCGCGCTCGCGATCCGGGTAATCAAGCCAGTGGTAGAGGCAGCGGCGTTTCACCGCGTCGTTCAATTCGCGGGTACGGTTGCTGGTGAGAATTGTCACGGGTGTGAACGCCGCCTTTACGGTACCGATCTCTGGAATACTCACCTGGTATTCGCCCAAATACTCCAGCAAGAAAGCCTCAAATGGCTCGTCGGCCCGGTCTACCTCGTCAATCAACAATACCGCACCTGGTGCAGGCGCTTGTAAGGCCTGAAGGAGCGGGCGGCGAATCAAATAACGGTCTTGATAAACCTCTCGCTCCACGTCAGCCACGTGATCATGATCTCGCAACTCCGCCGCACGCATGTGCAACAACTGCGCCGCGTAGTTCCATTCGTACAGCGCCTCGCGTTGCTCCAGGCCGTCATAACACTGCAAACGAATCAAAGCGCGTTGCAGCACAGCGCTCAAGGCTTTGGCCAGCTCAGTTTTGCCGACGCCGGGCTCGCCTTCGAGCAACAGCGGGCGCTGCAACTTGAGCGCCAAAAAGACTGCCGTGGCCAGGCGTCGGTCGGCGAAATAACCGTTCGCCTTGAGGGCATCAATCAGCGCGTCAACTGTTGCAAACAGCGGAGTTGAATTCATGTTTATTTTTTATCTACTAAAAGACAACGAATATTTTTTAGACAAATTGTCATTAAAAGTAATAGCTATCAACACACTATATTCGAGACCTGATTGTCAAAAAAATCCCGAGAATATTAACTAGAAAAGAAAAAGCCCCGAATCACTCGACCCGGGGCTTCGCCAAGACAGCGGCAAGTGGGCGAATTTTACAACCCGCCGGGCTGCCCCTTACGCCAACATTTTCGCCACAGCCCGTTGCGTCTGCACGCTGATCAGGTTGGCGCGGTAGGCCGCTGAAGCGTGAATATCAGCATTCAAATTCGACGCGTCAATTTTCACTGCCGCCGCTGAAGCCACGGTGAAGCTTGCGTTGAGCGCATCTTCCAGGCCTTTGTGGCGCGTGACGCCATTGCCGCCACCGGTAATGGCGACGCGCACACCTTTGTCAGTCTGCGCGACGAACACACCGATCAAGGCGAAACGCGAGGCCGGCTGCACAAACTTCATGTAACAGGCCTTTTTGGGCGCCGGAAAACTGATCGAGGTGATGAGTTCGCCATCTTTCAAAGCGGTGGTAAACATGCCTTTGAAGAAGTCGTCTGCGGCAATGCTGCGCTGGTTGGTGGTCACCGTCGCACCCAATGCCAAGACGGCGCTGGGGTAACAGGCCGCTGGGTCGTTGTTGGCCACTGCGCCGCCGAGCGTGCCCATGGCGCGCACCTGGCGGTCGCCAATGTGCGAAGCCAGGTCGGCCAGCGCGGGAATCGCGGCTTTCACGTCAGCGCTGTTGGCGACGTCGAGGTGGCGCGTCATGGCACCAATGACGAGGTTGTTACCGTCGCGCTTGATGCCAGCCAACTCTTTGATCTGCGAGAGATCGGCGAGTTTGCCGGGGTCCGATAAACGCAGCTTCATCGACGCCAACAAGGTTTGGCCGCCGGCCAATACTTTGACGCCCGCAGTGGCGAGTTTGGCGGCGTCAGCCGTGCTGGCGGGCCGCTCCAGAGTGAATGAGTACATGTTTTTTTCCTTTTACAAGCAGGTTGCAAGCGGGTTGATTTTGACGATTTATTTGGCAGCCTGAATGGCTTCCCACACGCGGTGTGGAGATGCGGGCATGTCGAATTCTTTTACGCCGACATCGCGCAGCGCGTCCAGCACCGCGTTGATCACCGCAGGCGGTGAGCCAATGGCACCCGCTTCGCCGCAGCCTTTGGTGCCCAGCGGGTTGTGGGTGCAGGGTGTGCAGATGGTGTCGATGGTGAAGTTCGGGAAGTCATCGGCGCGTGGCATGGCGTAGTCCATGAAACTGCCGGTGAGCAACTGGCCGGTTTCGGTGTCATACACGCAGTTTTCCAGCAATGCCTGGCCGATGCCTTGCACGATGCCGCCATGCACCTGGCCTTCGACGATCATCGGGTTGATGATGGTGCCAAAGTCGTCTACCGCCGTGAATTTATCGATGCGGGTTTTGCCGGTGGCCGGGTCGATCTCCACTTCGCAGATATAGGTGCCTGCAGGGAAGGTGAAGTTGGTCGGGTCGTAAAACGCGGTTTCGTTCAGACCGGGCTCCAATTTGTCGAGCGGGTAGTTGTGCGGCACATAAGCCGTAAGCGCCACGCTGCCGAAGGGCACTTTTTTGTCGGTACCTTTGACGGTGAACTCACCATTGGCGAATTCGACGTCGGCATCAGACGCCTCCATCAAATGCGCGGCGATTTTCTTCGCTTTGGTCTCAATCTTGTCCAGCGCCTTCATGATGGCCGCGCCACCCACGCTGATGGAGCGCGAGCCGTAGGTGCCCATGCCGAAGGGCACACGCCCCGTGTCGCCATGCACCACATCGACGTTTTCGACCGGGATGCCCAAACGCGCCGCCACCACTTGGGCAAACGTGGTTTCGTGCCCCTGGCCGTGGCTGTGGGAGCCCGTGAACACTGTGACGCTGCCCGTTGGGTTGACGCGGACTTCACCGCATTCAAACAAACCTGCACGAGCGCCCAAAGCGCCAGCGATGTTGGAAGGTGCAATGCCGCAAGCTTCGATGTAGCTGCTGTAACCAATGCCGCGTTTCATACCTTTGGCGCTGCTGGCAGCCTTGCGCGCCGCGAAGCCGCCCACGTCGGCGAGTTTTTCAGCTTTGTCCATCGCGCCCCGGTAGTCGCCCACGTCGTATTGCAAAGCGACAGGCGTTTGGTACGGCCAGCTGGTGATGAAGTTGCGTTTGCGGATTTCATCTTGCGACAGGCCCAAGTCCCAGGCGCAACGGGTGACCAGACGCTCCAGCAAATAAGTGGCTTCCGGGCGGCCAGCGCCCCGGTAGGCATCGACCGGCGTGGTGTTGGTGAACCAGCTGTCGACTTCCACATAAATCTGCGGGCAGGTGTACTGGCCGGCGAGCAACGTTGCGTAAAGAATCGTGGGAACTGCCGAGCCGAAGGTTGACAAATACGCGCCCAGGTTGGCATCGGTGTGTACGCGCATCGCCAGGAACTTGCCGTTGGCGTCCATCGCCATTTCAGCGTGGCTCACGTGGTCGCGGCCGTGCGCGTCGGTGAGGAAAGATTCGCTGCGCTCACACGTCCACTTGATGTTGCGGTTGACCTGTTTGGAGGCCCAGGTCAGCGCCACGTCTTCCTGGTAGAGGTAGATTTTGGAGCCGAAACCGCCACCCACGTCAGGGGCGATCACGCGCACCTTGTGCTCAGGCAATGAGAGCACGAAAGCGCAAATCAGCAGGCGCTCGACGTGCGGGTTCTGGTTGGACACATACAGCGTGTATTCATCGCTGGCGCGGTTGTACATGCCAATGGCGGCGCGTGGCTCCATGGCGTTGGGCACCAGGCGGTTGTTGGTCAAATCCAGCTTGGTCACTTTGGCAGCGGTCGCGAAGACGCCATCAACCGCCGCTTTGTCGCCCAGCGCCCATTTAAAGCAATGGTTGTCGGGCGCGGCCTCATGCAGCGCGGTGGCTTTGGCGGCGGCTTGCACATCGGTGACGGCGGGCAACACGTCGTAACTCACGTCCACGGCTTCAGCGGCGTTTTTGGCCTGCTCCAGCGTCTCGGCGATCACCATGCCCAAGGCATCGCCCACGTGGCGCACTTTGCCCACAGCCAGCACGGGGTGCGGCGGCTCTTTCATGGGGGTGCCGTCAGTGCTGGTGATAAGCCAGCCGCAAGGCAAACCGCCCATTTTTCCTTCGAGATCGGCGCCAGTGAAGATCTTCACCACGCCCGGCATCGCCGAGGCTTTACTGATGTCAATCGACTTGATAACGGCATGCGCGTGCGGGCTGCGCACAAACACGCAGTGCGTTTGGTTGACCTGGTTGATGTCGTCGGTGTAGTTGCCCGCACCGGTGAGGAAGCGGTAGTCTTCCTTGCGTTTGATGGCTTCGCCGATGTGCGGCAGTTTCGAAAAATCAGATGCACCCATAGTGGTTCTCCTGGAGTTTGGTTCGCGTGTAGTGATCGCGGGGATTTAGAGTGCAGCGATCAGGCCATGGCCGCCTGGCCCATCTTTACGGCTTTGACAATGTTTTGGTAGCCGGTGCAGCGGCACAGGTTGCCTTCGAGCAACTCGCGGATTTCGGTTTCGTTCGCCTTGGGGTGGTGTTTGCACAGGTCTACCGCGCTCATCACCATGCCAGTGGTGCAGAAGCCGCATTGCAGGCCGTGGCACTCTTTAAAGGCGGCTTGCATCGGGTGCATGGTGCCGTCCGGCTGGGCCAGCCCTTCAATGGTGGTGATCTCAGCGCCATTGGCTTGCGCCACCAAGATGTTGCATGACTTCACCGCGCGCCCGTTCATAATGACCGTGCAGGCGCCGCATTGCGCGGTGTCGCAGCCGACATGGGTGCCGGTGAGCTTGAGGCTCTCCCGCAGGGCTTGCACGAGCAAGGTGTTGTCGGCAAGATTCAGGCTGGTGGCTTTGCCGTTGACTTTTAACTGTACCTGCATAGAAATTTTCTCCGTCACAAAAGGGGGGGCACAAAAAGGGGAATAAAGCCTTTCAATTATTGATATCGAATATTTCAAAAAGCCTAGGCAAAACCCTAGAACCGCGCAACTTGGTGTTAAATTCTCAAATTGAAACAAAGCGCACCCCTTGCATTTTTCGCAACAACCGCCCTTAAACTCAATCCGCATGTTGCCAACCCTCAACCACAATGCTGAGCAGCGCCTGCGCCACATCGAGTTGGCCCGCCAGGCCGTGTTGCACGACAAGCAGCCTGACTCAGCGGCGACCACCGCACCGTGGATTACCCGCTCCTGGCTGCGCTGCCTGAGCAACGGGCAGTTACCACATCAATTGGTCAGCTTCGACCAAGTCTCTGCGCAAGCCCTGCGCCGCTCTGAAGATGCCAATCACGTCCTGCTCAACGCGGCGCGCCCAGCCTTGAAGCGCCTGGGCCAGGCAATTGCAGAGACGCGTTATTTCGCCATCTTGACCAATGCCGACGGTGTGGTCGTTGATGTCGGCGGCCCCATTGACCGCAGTGACCCGCGCGCCAACGTGATTGCCCGTGTGGGCGTGGACTTGTCCGAGCGCAGCGTTGGCACCACCGCCATCAGTGCTGCGCTGGCTGAAAAACACCCGGTGTGGCTGCACCGTGGCGAACATTTTTTCAGCGGCAATTCGGCTTATAGCTGCGCCGGTGCGCCCTTGTTTGGACCCGACGGGCGCGTGGTCGGCATGCTGGATTTGACCGGTATCGAAGAACACGAACGCCCCGAGCTCAAATACCTCGTGGCCCAGTCTGCGCGCACCATCGAGAACACACTCACCCTGAATCGCGCGCACCAGTTGCTGGTGCGGTTGAACTGGCCAGGCCGGGCGCTGGGTGACGAAACCGACGGCCTGGTTTGCCTGGACGCCGACGGTTGGGTCACCGGCGCCAACCAGGCAGCGCGTTACATGATCGCCCACCTGAAACAATCCGACGCCAGAGCCGACACGCCCATTCACAGCAGCGAGTTGTTCGCCATGCCGTTTGAGATGTTATTTGACGCGGCCGGGCGTGAATCTTATGGCCTGCCAGCGCCCATCGACGTGCCACTGTGGTCTGGTTTGCGGCTCAACGCCATCTCAGTCAAACGCGGCCATACGGCCGACGAACCGATCTCGGTGCGCGGCGCACTCACCAGCGACCACCAGTCGCTACGCGAAGTCGAAACCGCACTGATCCGTAAAGCGGTGGTGCAGGCCAAAGGCAACGTGATGCAGGCCGCGCGCGAGTTGGGCATCAGCCGCGCCACGGTGTACCGCAAACTGGGCAACAAAAAGCCTTAATTCCATTTCAAAATCATCCGTGCAGGTCGTTGCACCTCCTAGCCGTGCTTAAGCACTGTCGTCGTCGGTGCGTCTACTTCACGAATGATTTTGAAATGGAATATGCTTCCGAGAGTTGCCGGTTTGCCGCTAAATATCAGGGTGTTTTGAAGGGGTTGGAAAATTTGGCATCGGCCACAAAACCCGCGTCCGTGAGCGTGCCCAAAAAAGCGACCAGCGCCGCTTTGTCGGCCACGGTTAAACCCAACTGACGCGGCAGCCCACCTGGGCCAAGCAATCGGTTGTCCAGCGCTGGCCCTGCCTGTACACCACTGTTGTAATGCTCGACCACCAGAGCCAAGGTGGAAAAACGCCCGTCATGCATGAACGCGCCACTGAGCGCCACGTTTTTGAGCGACGGGCTTTTGAACACGGTGGTTTCGCCTGCATCCAGACCATTTGAGCGGGAGTTCCCCGCCAAAGCAAAGGTCGGCGGGAAATGGCAGGCAGCACAGCCCGCGCCGCCCGCGCCGGGCCCGCTCATAAACAAGGTGCGCCCGCGATTCTGTTCAACACTCAGGTTCGGCAAATTGGCGTTCACGCCCCGGTCTGGCAGCGCCGGATTGAAAGTCAGCGCAAAGCCCGTGTCCCAGGCGCTACCGCTGGACACCATGGCCCGTTGAAACTGGGCCAAGGCGCGCTGCACGCGCAGCTCGGTGATGGCGCTGTCGCCAAACGCCTGCGTAAAAATCGGTGCGTAGTAGGTCAGCATTTGCAATTTGGCAAACAGCGCCGTCAAACCGCCGTGGGCCGCGTCGAAGCCCATTTCCACTGAATTTTGAATCGGCTCACTGGCCTGCACCTCCAGACTTGCGGCGCGGCGATCCCAAAACGCCGTACCCGGACGGAAATAACGGATATTGCCCAGGCGCATGGCATGCGCCGTCGTGAAGCTGGCCCCGGCAAACCCGGTGCTAAATCGGTTCGGGTCGTCAAAACCCCGCGCCTGCTGGTGACACGATGCACACGACACCGCGTTATTAATGCTCAGGTTTTTGTCGTAAAAGAGCACTCGGCCCAAGGTGGCGATCTTGTCGTTGACGGGGTCACCCGGTGGCGTGTTGTCAATGGCGGCAACCGTTGCATCGTAATAGGCGGGCAGCACAGGCGCAGCGTAGTTGGCTGGGTTGGCGAAATCGATGTTCAAGGCGGTAGTGACTTCTGTCGGCGTAGTGACGGCGGCCGTACTTGAGCCGCCCCCGCCGCACGCGACCAACAGCGCGGCAAGCAGGGCTGCAGCAGCCAGTGGCCACCAAGACCGCCGGGGCGTGGGCACGCGCGCTGAACGTGCAGCGCAATAGTCGGTGGAATAATCGGTGGAATCTAGGGTGGTGCGTCGATGGGTCATGCCCGCATTCTGAGCTTGCCGGCTCAAAAACAGAGCGCCTGCGCCTGAGTTTTACCGGATTTTTACCTCGCTTTACGCCCGCTTTACCGCGCGTTCACGCAGTCGCGCTGCGGGTTTGCACAGCCTTGTGCCACCGAGGGCCAAATTCAGCCCCAGGACACACTTTCGCCCAAAATTAGAAAGTTAACACCCATGTTAATTTTAGTGCGTTTTTAGCCGAAATTTCAAACTTTCAAGCTTTTCAAGCCCCTAGGTCTCGTGTTTATTTCCTATATTGCTATATAAATGATAGCATTCATTTTGCGGCATTGGGGAAAAACAAGGACTCGCCGCCAATCTTGTAGGCTGCAATCGTCGCTTGACCGACAGGTGAAATGACCCAATCGACAAACTTCTGCGCCTCTGCCGTTTTGACATGCGGGTGTTTGGCAGCGCTGACCACCATCACGCCGTATGGATTGAAGAGGCGGGCGTCGCCTTCCACCAAGACGCCCAAATCACCCCGGTTTTTGAAGGCCAGCCAGGTGGCGCGATCTGTGAGCGCGTAGGCGTTGCTGCTGCTGGCGATGTTGAGCGCGGGGCCCATGCCGCAGCCACATTCCCTGTAGCCTGCGCCTTTAGGGTTCGCGCCTTTGTAGTCCACTGCGATGGCCGCGCTCCAATGGCGTAACTCGGCGGCGTGGGTGCCGCTTTTGTCACCGCGCGAGATAAAACCGGCTGATGATGCAGCGATTTTTTTCAGCGCAGCCACCACGTCACGGCCACGCGCGCCTGCCGGGTCGGCTTTGGGGCCAACGATGACAAAGTCGTTGTACATCGCGGCGAATCGTTTCACCGCAAAACCGTCGGCCACAAGTTTCTCTTCGGCCGCCTGGTCATGCACAAACAAGACGTCAGCGTCGCCACGTCGGCCCATGTCCAGCGCCTGGCCGGTGCCCAGGGCCACCACCTTGATCTCGATGCCGCTGGCCTTTTTGAATTCCGGCAACAGATGCGAAAACAATCCCGATTGTTCGGTAGACGTAGTGGAAGCCATGACGATGGTCTGTGCTGAAGCGTCGCTCATGACCAGTCCGATGGCTACCAAAGACAGAGCGGCCAGCGTATTTTTTACGAGACTCAACAGCTTGTTACTCTTGCAAAACTGGCTCAACTCGCTGTATTTCATGTCATTTCTCCTTTGACAAACAGATGCGCTTCGGGGTGTTTCTCTCGCAGCAGTGCGCCTTCAAAAAAGTCCGCTGTGGGCAAGTCGGCCAACATGCGGCCTTGCTCCAGGTAGATCACCCGGGTCGCCAGGCGTTTGACCTGACCCAGGTTGTGACTGGCGAACACCAAAGTCATGCCACCAGTGAGGGAGGCCAGCAACGCCTCGACTTCGCGTTTTGCGTGCGGGTCCAGGCTGGCGGTGGGCTCGTCCAGCAGCAGCAAGGCGGGTTGCAACACCCAAGCGCGCGCCAGTGCGAGGCGCTGCTGCTGGCCGCCCGAGAGAGTTTTGGCATTTTGATGGGCAGCCCGCTCCAGCCCCACGCGGTGCAAGGCGGCCAGCGCCTGCACTTTCGCTGCCTGCCAGGGCGCGCCGCGAATCCACAAACCCAGCGCCACGTTGTGCAGGCAACTGGCGCGCAACATGTAGGGCCGCTGGAACAACATGGCCTGATGGGCCGCGTCGGATCTGTGCGCAGCCCCGCCTGTGGGCGCGAGCAAGCCGTGAATGAGACGCAACAGTGTGCTCTTGCCGCTGCCATTGCTGCCGATCAGTGCCACGCGCTCCCCCGCATGCAGTGTGAGGCTGATGTGGCTGAGCGCGGCGCGGGGGCCAAAATGAAGGTCAGCGCTTTGGCAACTGAAAAGCTCGCGGGGGTGGGCGGGCCGCTGGATCAATGCCTTGTCAGCCGGCATCGCCGCTGCGCCGAACTTCTGAAGCTCTTGATGCACATCGCCCGGTGCGCTAGCGTATGTCAACCCAGTCAACCCCAGTTCACCCCGCTCGACCCGTTCGCGCCAGCGTTTGAGTAAACCTACAGCCCCATTGAGCAAAAGCACGACTGTCAGCAAGATCAGCCCCAAGGCCAGCGCCAGCGGCAAATCGCCTTTGCTGGTTTCAAGGGCGATGGCCGTGGTCATCACACGCGTGAAGCCTTCGATATTGCCGCCCACGATCATCACGGCACCCACCTCCGAAATCGCCCGGCCAAAACATGCCAGCAACACCGTGAGTAATGCGAAACGCTCGTCCCAGGCGAGGATCAGGCTTTTGAGCGCCCGCCCGGCACCCAGCGAGCTGATTTGCTCGCCGTGGCGCAGTTGCGCATCTTCCACGCACTGGCGCGCCAGCGCGGTGGCGACCGGCAACACAAGCAGCGCCTGCGCCAACACCATCGCCTTGAAACTGAACAGCCAACCCAAAAATCCCAACGGCCCAGAGCGTGACAACAAAAGGTAGACCAACAGCCCCACGACCACCGACGGCACGGCCAACAAAGTGTTCAACAGCGCGAGCACCGCCGCGCGGCCACGAAACTGCGCCACCCCCAGCCAGGCCCCCAGCGTGATACCCACCACGCAGGCCAACGCACAGGCCAGCGCACTCACTGCGAGCGAACGGCCCACGATGGCGAGCAAGCTGGCATCCAGCGATAACACCAGCGTGAAAGCGGTGATCGCGCTATCAGAAAAACTGGTCATTCAAATAGGCAGATTTAGACAAGCTGAGTTCGTTCATGCGACTACGATTAACAGGATTTAGGCCCCACAGGAGCGAAATCCGGCGAAGAAAGCGTCTTGGTCAGGGGTGGCAAATCTGCGAAATTTTGGCGAGCGTATCCGCAGGGGTGTGGCAAACGAAGCGCCTCTGAGTACGCGGCTCACGCCAAAATGCGGCGCCGAATAGTCCGCCAATGGCCCTGCTTGAAACCCCGAATACGGCCTGAAAGCGCTGGCCGTCCATTCCCACACGTCGCCCCATCTGAACCCGCGGCGTAGCGCCACGTGGGCGGCGATTTCCCATTCCACTTCTGCGGGCAAACGCCTCCCGGCCCAGCGGCACCAGGCGTCGGCTTCAAACCAGCTCACATGCGTTACACACTGGCCGCCCGACATCCGGCGGGCCTTGCCAAAACGCGTCTGCATCACCGCGCCGCTGGCCACACCAATCTGATCGACGTAACGCGGCCCTCGCCGCCCTTCCACCGCCGCTTTGGCAGCGAGCCAGCGCCAGCCGTCGGCGTGCCAAAACGCCTCGGTGTCGTAGCCGCCGTCGTCGACAAATTCGACGTACTGCGCCCAGGTCACCGGCTGGGCGTCGATTTCGAATTCGGGCACGGGGTCATCGAAAGCGGGCTGTTCGTTGTCGAAGAGAAATCCAGTCGATTCTTCGCCTTGACGGCCTTGACCACCCTTACCGCCTTCACCCTTCGTGGCACCCACTCGCCAACGTGTGGCGGGCATTTGCAAGGGCTCGCGTTGCGCCGTGGGCCCCGGCAAATCTACCGCCAGCGCGACACCGGCCGCCTGCGCGATCTCCAGCAGTGCCTCGGTGCAACTCTCTTCATAAAACAGTGCGAGGCGGAAGAAGTACAGCCCCTGATCCGTCTCGGGTGCTTTCTCCAAAAGATCGAGCGTTGTCTCCAGCGTTTCAAGCAGGTAGGCGCGTGTGGTCTCATCGTCTGGCATGGGCGTGGTCACCGCAGACGGTGCCGAAGCCTGCCGCAGCTCCGACCATGCGTCAGCATTCGTGTGAAGCGATGCCAACCGCGTGGCCTTGCCATCGGCCAATGCACCCGCATATCGCTGCACGTTACGCGCAATCCACCATTCCTGAAACCAGGCCGCGTGACCCAAAAGATGAAGGGCTTGTTGATGCGCGTCCTGCGACTTTTCGAATTGCGAAGTCATCAACAAAGCGCGGTTGCGGGCATCCATCAGGGCCACCGAAAGTTGCTCTTTTCCGGCCAGGCGGAAATCAGTGGCGACGGTGGACTGCGTTGGAAGATTGGACATGGCTGGCTAAGTATTTTTGAAGCGTGAAGTGTGAGCGGCTTGTGCGTGGGTTGCGAGTGTGTCGCGCTGATTTTCTAAGGGAAACTCCCTGCCGGGGCAGTCTAATCTGTTTCTACAATCCGCGAGTGAAGCAACGCCTTCGGCATTTCGCCCGGGCGTTTGATCAATTTTCAAAATGGAGAAATCGATATGGATCGTCGTCTAGTCATCAAAAATGCCGGTTTGGCAGGCGTTTTGGCTGCGGGTGCAGCACCGGCTGTTGTCCACGCCCAGGCCAATGTGCGTTGGCGTCTTACGTCGAGTTTTCCGAAAGCGCTGGACACCCTGTTTGGCGTGTCTGACGTGTTTGCCAAAAAAGTCAAAGAAATGTCGGGTGGCAAGTTCGAGATCACCACCCACGGCCCAGGCGAAATTGTGCCGGCCTTTGGTACCGTTGATGCGATTCAAAATGGCACCGTTGAAGCTGCCAGCACCGCGCCTTATTACTACTTCGGCAAAGATCCGACATTTGCTCTCGGATGTGCGATTCCATTCGGCCTAAATAGCCGCCAGATGACCGCCTGGATGTACGAGGGCAACGGCTTGAAATTGATGCGCGAGTTCTATGCCCCTTACAACATCCTGAGTTTCCCCATGGGGAACACAGGTGCGCAGATGGGTGGTTGGTTCAGGAAACCGGTCAAGTCGCTTAAGGACATCAAAGGCTTGAAATTCCGCACCGGCGGCTTCAGCGGTAAGGTCTGGGAGCGCATCGGCGGTGTACCAGCCAACATTCCAGGTGGTGAGATTTACGCGGCACTGGAAAAAGGCACGATTGACGCGGCTGAGTGGGTGGGTCCTTACGACGACCAGAAATTGGGCTTCAACAAGATTGCTCAAAACTATGCCTACCCGGGTTACTGGGAAGGTGGCCCGCAGTTGGACTTGCATGTGAACATCAAGGCCTATGACGCTCTGTCATCTGAGTACAAAGCCATAATTGAAGCAGCGTCAGCATTCGCCCACATTGACATGCAAGCCAAATACGATGGCCGCAACGCCGCAGCGCTCAAGCAGTTGGTGGCTGGTGGCACCAAGCTGTTCCGTTTTCCTAAGGATGTGATGGACGGCGCGTTCAAGGAATCTAAGGCTCTGTACAGTGAACTGTCGGCTAGCAACCCAGCCTGGAAGAAGGTGTACACCGATTACGCCGCCTTCCGCAAAGATGCCAACCTCTGGTTCCGCTTCACCGAAGCCAGTTTTGACAGCTATATGCAAAGCGCCAAGCTGTAAACAAAACAGCAGCCCAATAAAAAACCCGCCTCGGCGGGTTTTTTATTGGGCGCTTGGGGCAGCGTTTGAGCCGGGCCGGAAGGGTTACAACTGCCGTCCACACGAGCGCTACTTCTTGCCAGCCTGGTCTTTCTTGAGCGCGTCTTCCACAGCTTTCATCGCCTCGTCATTTTCCTTGTCGCCTTTCTTGTCGTCCTCGGCAGTTGGTTTCAGATCAAGATCGGTGCCTGCTGCGGCAGACGCACCCGAAGCAGGCGCTGTAGCTTCTTCAGGCTTGGTTTGGGATTCCGTGAAACCGCCACCCATTTTCTGGATGTCGTCACTTGCCTTTTCGATGTCCAGCACCTGTTCCTTGTCCAGAAACACCGTGACCGTCTGCGGGAAGAAAATGACAATGGCCACCAGGATCAGCTGCATGACGATAAAGGGGATCGAACCGAGGTAAATGTCGCGCGACTCCACCTTGCGCGGCAACGCCCCGTTTTTGAACAGGGTGTCTGATATGCCCCGTAAGTAAAACAGTGCAAAACCGAAGGGTGGATGCATGAAGCTGGTTTGCATGTTCACGCAAATCATCACACCAAACCAGATCAGGTCGATGCCCATTTTGGCGGCCACGGGGGCCAGGAATGGAATGATGATGAAGGCGATCTCGAAAAAGTCGAGGAAGAACGCCAGGAAGAAAATGAAGATGTTGACGGCAATCAGGAAGCCAATTTGACCGCCCGGCAGGCCCGCCAACAGGTGCTCGATCCAGATGCCGCCATCAACGCCCTGAAACACCAGCGAGAAAACACGCGAACCAATCAGGATGAACACCACCATCGCCGTCAAGCGCATCGTACTGATCATGGCCTCTTTGACCAGCGCCCAGGTCAGACGTTTATGCGACCAGGCCAGGAGGATGGCCCCCACCGCCCCCATGGCGCCGGCTTCGGTGGGCGTGGCAATGGCCGTGCTGATGCCTGGCAAGCCGCCCATGCTGCCCAGCACCGTGAAAATGAGAACGGCTGATGGCACGATGCCACGCAAACACTTCCTCCAAAGTGCCCAGCCATCCAAGGTGCGGGCCGATTTGGGGATACCCGGCAGGTAGTCGGGTTTGATGCGCGTCAACATAAAGGTGTACAGCGCGAAGAGCAAAATTTGCAAAATCGACGGGCCCCAGGCGCCTTTGTACATGTCTCCCACTGGTTTGCCCAATTGGTCGGCCAGCACGATCAACACCAGCGACGGCGGCACCAGTTGGGTGATGGTGCCAGCAGCGGCCAACACGCCCGTGGCATAACGCATGTTGTAATTCCAGCGCATCATGACCGGCAGCGAAATCATCGCCATGGCGATCACCTGGCCTGCCACGGTGCCGGTAATGGCCCCGAGTATGAAGCCCACAATGATGACCGAATACCCCAAACCACCACGCGCAGTGCCGAAAAGCTGGCCCATGGAGTCAAGCATGTCTTCAGCCAGCCCGCACTTCTCCAGAATGGTGCCCATCAGGGTGAAGAAGGGAATCGCCAGCAGGAGCTCGTTGGACAAAATGCCAAACACGTTGAGCGGCAAAGCCGACATGAAGGCCTGGGGAAACCAGCCCATGTAGACAGCAAAGTAACCGCTGCCCAGTCCCAGCGCAGCCAATGAGAACGCGACCGGAAACCCGATCAACATGATCAGGATGAGCCCCGCGAACATCATCGGGGCGAAGTCTTGCATGGTCATTGGAGCGGTCTCTCGTAGTGGAAATCACCTTCGTAGGTGTTGGTCAGCCAGCCGATACGTTTGATGGCTTCAGACACACCTTGCAGCATGATGAGCGCAAACCCGAGCGGCAGCATCAACATGACCGGCCAGCGGATCAGCCCGCCGGACTGGCTGGACATCTCGTTGGTGCGGTACATCTGCGCAAACAGCGGCCAGCAGTAATAAATCAGCACGGCCATTACCGGCAGCACAAACAGCAGCATGCCCGCCAGATCAATCTTGGCCTGCGTGCGGCCCGAATAAAGGCCATACAGTACGTCAACGCGCACATGTTCGTTGACCCGCATCACCTGCGCCGCGCCCAGCATCACGCAAGCAGCAAACAGGTACCACTGGATTTCAGTGAAGGCATTGGAGCTGTAATTAAATACGTAACGGACAATGGCATTGGCGGCGCTGATCAGACAAGAAGCCAGCACCGCCCATTTGGCGAACCAGGCAAACTTGTCGTTCAACGCGTCAATGCCGCGTGACAAAGACAACAAACCATTCATGGGGGACTCCAGACGGCGAACATGAGGCCAGTCAAATTGTTCATACAAGAAACTGAAGATACTTGAAGCAGCACAGATTCCGAGGTTAACCCGTCCTGACGCCCAAAACCTGAGGGCGACTACTTACAACATTGGGCAAAACCCTAAATAAAGGCCCTTGCGTCACAACAAGGGGCAGTTAATTCAAGCCACTGCCTTCAAAGCAGGCCGCACCTGCTCAGGCTGCAACGGAAAGCGTTTGGCGATGGCAGCCGAAATTCCCGCCGAATCCAGCCCCTGCAAAGCCATGAGTTTCGCCGGGTCACCGTGTTCAATGAAATTGTCCGGCAGACCCAGTTGCAGTACGGGCTTCTGCACACCCGCTGCATGCAAGGCTTCCATCACGGCGCTGCCAGCGCCACCCATCACGGCGGCGTCTTCGACGGTGACCAGAGATTCATGCTCGGCCGCTACTTTGAGCAGCAATTCCAAGTCCAGTGGTTTGGCCCAGCGCATGTTGACCACGGTGGCGTTGAGTTTTTCAGCAGCGGCCAGCGCCGGGTACAGCAGCGTGCCAAAGGCCAGGATGGCGATACGTTTGTTGGCGCCTTGAGCTTGGCGACGAACTTCGCCCTTGCCGTAAGGCAGCGCCTCAAGCCCGACCTGCATCGCGGCACCCACGCCGGCACCACGTGGGTAACGCACCGCCACAGGGTGGTTTTGTTCAAATGCGCTACTGAGCAGACCACGGCATTCGTTTTCATCTACGGGGCAGGCAACAGCCATGTTCGGGATGCAGCGCAGGAAAGCAATGTCGTACGCCCCCGCGTGGGTGGCGCCGTCAGCGCCCACCAAGCCCGCGCGATCGAGCGCGAAGACCACCGGCAGATTTTGAATGGCGACGTCGTGGATGAGCTGGTCGTACGCGCGCTGCAAAAAGGTCGAATAAATCGCCACCACGGGTTTGAGACCCTCGCAAGCCAGCCCGGCGGCGAAGGTCACTGCGTGTTGCTCGGCGATACCCACGTCAAAGTACCGGCCGGGGAAGCGCTGCTCAAATTCCACCAAGCCGGAACCTTCGCGCATTGCCGGGGTGATGCCCACCAGGCGTTTGTCTTGCGTGGCCATGTCGCACAGCCACTGACCAAACACCTGGGTAAAGGTGGCTTTGGGCGGCACCACCGGCTTGAGCAGGCCCACGGCCGGGTCAAACTTGCCGGGGCCGTGGTAGTTGACCGGGTCCAGCTCGGCGCGTTTGTAACCCTGCCCTTTTTTGGTCACCACATGCAGGAACTGGCGGCCTTCCTGGTGTTTGTTGTTCTCCAGTGTCGGGATAAGCGACTCCAGGTCGTGCCCGTCAATCGGGCCGATGTAGTTGAAACCAAACTTCTCGAACAAAGTGGCCGGCACAACCATACCTTTGGCGTGTTCTTCGAGGCGTTTGGCCAGCTCAAACAGGGGCGGCGCGCCTTTGAGCACGTTTTTGCCCACGTTTTTGGCGGCGGCGTAAAACTGCCCGCTCATGAGCTGCGCCAGGTAGCGGTTCAGCGCACCGACAGGCGGGCTGATGCTCATGTCGTTGTCATTCAGGATGACCAGCAGATTGCAGTCGGACACGCCGCCGTTGTTCAGCGCTTCAAACGCCATGCCGGCCGTCATGGCCCCATCGCCAATGATGGCCACGGCGCGGCGGTCTTCACCCTTGATTTTCGAAGCCATCGCCATGCCCAAAGCGGCCGAGATGGAGGTGCTGGAATGCGCCGTGCCAAAGGCATCAAACTCACTCTCCCCGCGCTGGGGAAAACCGCTCAAGCCACCCAACTGGCGCAGCGAGCCCATGCGGTCGCGCCGCCCGGTCAAAATCTTGTGCGGGTAGGTTTGATGGCCCACGTCCC
>JANOXL010000267.1:0-5764 GCA_031418395.1 Rhodoferax sp.
CGGGCTGGTGGCTGTTGGCATTGAAGTGATCGACGTGGGCACGGTCACCACGCCAATGTTGTATTTTGCGGCCAACACGCTGTGTGAGAGTGGCATTCAGGTCACCGGCAGCCACAACCCGAAGGACTACAACGGCTTCAAGATGGTCTTGGGTGGCCGCGCGATTTATGGCGATGAGATTCAGGCGATTCGCAAGATGATGGAGGCGGATAACTGGAAGCTTCAAACCGGCGGGAAAATCCGCAACGTCAACGTCTTGAAACCGTATCGCGACCGCATCGTCAGCGACGTCAAGCTCAAACGCCCGATGAAAATCGTCATCGATTCGGGCAACGGCATCGCGGGCGCATCGGCGCCGGGCATCTTCCGTGCGCTGGGCTGCGAGGTGATCGAACTCTTCAGCGAGGTCGATGGCAACTTCCCCAACCACCACCCCGACCCGAGCAAACCCGAGAACCTGCGTGACCTGATCGCTGCACTCACAAGCAGCGACGCCGAGTTGGGCCTGGCCTTTGACGGCGACGGCGACCGCTTGGGCATCGTCACAAAAGGCGGCAACAACATTTACCCGGACCGGCAAATGATGCTGTTTGCGCAAGACGTGCTTTCGCGCGTGCCCGGCGGCACGATTCTGTTTGACGTGAAGTGCTCCCAGCGCCTCGCACCGGCCATCGAGGCCGCAGGCGGCAAGGCGCTGATGTACAAAACCGGGCACTCACTCATCAAAGCAAAGATGAAAGAGATCGAGCGCTCGGGCCAGGCTGCACCTTTGGGCGGTGAAATGAGCGGGCACATTTTCTTCAAGGAGCGCTGGTTCGGTTTTGACGATGGCACCTACGCCGGTGCGCGTTTGCTGGAGATTTTGAGTGCTTCGCCCGATGCCAACGTGGTACTCGATGCGTTGCCCACGAGTTTCTCGACGCCCGAGCTCAACGTGAAATGCGCGGAGGGTGAGCCGCATGGGCTGGTTGATCAACTCGTCCAACTCGCGGATTTCAAAGCACCAGCCACCGTAAATACCATCGATGGTTTGCGCGTCGACTGGCCCGATGGTTTTGGCCTGATCCGCGCTAGCAACACCACGCCGGTGTTGGTGCTCAGATTTGAGGGCCACACCGACGCAGCCTTGCACCGCATTGAAGCCGAGATGCTCACGCTCTTGCGGCGTGTCAAGCCCGACGCGGCGTTTGAGGCGTCTGCACATTGAACCAGCAGCCAGGCCGCTTGGGCGCATGAAGATTCTGCTGGTCAAACTCTCGTCTTTGGGCGATGTGATCCAGACCGTGCCGGTGATCCACGACATCCAACAGGCGCTGCCGGGGGCGCAAATTGACTGGGTAGTGGAAGAAGCTTTTGCCCCCTTGGTCGAACGCGCGGATGGCCTGAGGCGTGTCTGGGCGATTGCCGAGCGGCGTTGGCGCAAGGCACGCCTGCATCCGGCGACACGCCAGGAGCGGGCGGCTTTTTTTGCCAACCTGCAGATCGAGCGGTATGACGCGGTGATTGATTTTCAGGGCCTGATCAAGTCGGCGCTGGTGGCGCGCCAGGCGCAGCTCACGCCCGGTGGTTTCCGTGCGACCTACGCCAATGGCAGTGACGCCTGCAGTTACGAGTGGCCGGTGCGTTTTATGGTCAACAAAGCCGTACCCATGGCGCGGCGCATCCACGCGGTGGCGCGTTACCGCACACTCGCCGCGCAAGCATTGGGATACGAATTGCAGGGTGAGGCGGTGTACCGCTGGACGGGGCTGCCAGCATCATCAACGCAAGACGCGGCCCGCACCGTGGTGTTGGCCCACGGCACTACGCGCCCTGACAACGAATGGCCACAGGCCGACTGGATTGCCCTGGGCCGCCGCTTGGTGGAGGCGGGATGGCAGGTGGCATTGCCACAGGCGGGCGCGCAGGAGTTGGCCTTTGCCAACCAGCTTGCAGAGGCTATGGGTAGCGCAGCGCAGGTGTGGCCAAAAATGGATTTGGCGCAGGTGCTGGACCACATGGCCGCGTCTGCGGGTGTGGTCGGAGTCGATTCGGGCTTGTCGCATTTGGCGGTGGCGCTGAACTTGCCGCATGTGCAAATCTTCAGCCAGCCGCGTGCCTGGCGTGCCGGGCCGGTCGGACAGGCGCATCAGCGTGCAGTGGGCGGTGAACACGCGCCAGATATTGAAACCGTATGGCAATGCTGGCAAGAAGTTTGGCGGGCTTCTGGTGCTGACAGACTCATGACGGCAATGAAAGTGCCTCGGTGATCCAGGCACTGTATTCGGCCGTGATGCGGCTGCTACAGCCTTTCATGCAGGCGCGGCTGCGGCGACGCGGTCAAGCTGAGCCAGGGTACCTGATGGCCCCCAACGAGCGCTGGGGCGTGTACGCGGGAGCACCCGAGCCTACGCGCCGCTTGGTGTGGATTCACGCCGTCTCGCTGGGCGAAACCCGGGCGGCTGCGGTGCTGATCGAACGCCTGCGCTTGCAGTTGCCGGGTATGGCGCTCTTGCTCACCCACGGCACGGCCACGGGGCGCGAAGAGGGCAAAAAGTTGCTCAAACCAGGCGACCTTCAAGTGTGGCAGCCGTGGGACACGCCTGCCGCAGTGACGGCGTTCTTGCATCATTTCAAACCGCGCATCGGCATCTTGATGGAGACCGAGGTGTGGCCCAATTTGGCGCTGCTGTGCCAGGCAAAAGGTATTCCACTGGTGCTGGTCAACGCGCGTTTGAGTGAAAAATCTTTGCAAAAAGCCATGAGACTGGCCTGGATTGCGCGGCCGGCCTATCGCTCTTTGCGCGCCGTATTTGCCCAAACGCAGGACGACGCCATGCGCCTGCGGCAACTCGGGGCTACGGTGCAAGGCGTGTTTGGCAATCTCAAATTCGACGCCAATCCGAATGCGAACCAGCTCGCCCGGGGGCGGTCCCTGCGCCTTGCCATGACGCGCCCGGTGTTGCTATTTGCCAGTTCGCGAGAGGGGGAAGAGGCGGCTTTGCTGCAACTGCTGCAAGCGGCACAAACGCTTGGATCCAGCGCGCAGGCCGCACAGTGGCTGATCGTGCCGCGCCACCCGCAGCGTTTTGATGAAGTGGCTGGCATCATCACGCGTTATGGGTTTCAAGCGTCACGACGCAGCACCTGGGGCGATGCCTTGCCGCTTGCCGACGCGACGGCCGCTGCCGGGCAGACCCACGCCACGCCGACGATTTGGCTCGGCGATAGCTTGGGCGAGATGGCGCTGTATTACGGCCTGGCGGATATGGCCCTGTTGGGCGGCAGTTTTGAGCGGTTTGGTGGGCAAAACCTGATCGAAGCGGCCGCCTGCGCCTGTCCCGTCGTGATGGGGCCCCACACATTTAACTTTGCGGAGGCGGCGGATCTGGCAGAAGTGGCGGGTGCTGCGCTAAGGGTGACGGACCTGTCAGAAGCGGTCTCGACGGCGCTGACCTGGGCCACCGACGAAACGCGGCTTGGGGCCGCTCGCACCAGCGCAAAAGGCTTCGCCCGAGCCCACCAAGGCGCGACAGACAAACTGGTGCGGGCCATTGACAATCTGTTGCCGCCGATGGCGCAGCCTGATTTGCCCCAACCCGAAACTGATTGACGCCCACCATTTAGATTCCACCCGACGAGGAGAGAACATGCCCAACGCCGCTAACTACACCGATATCCTTTACACCGTGCGTGACGCAATCGCCACCATCACCCTGAACCGCCCCGACAAACTCAACGCCTGGACACGCGCCATGGAGTCCGACGTGCGCACGGCGATGCACGCGGCCGCCGCCGATCCGCAGGTGCGTGTCATCGTTGTCACGGGGGCCGGGCGTGGTTTTTGCGCAGGCGCCGACATGAACCTGCTCAGCGGCATTTCCAGCAGCGAATCCGGTGGTGACGGCCAGCGCCAACCCGTGCCGGGCGTGTCCACCGAGGCTGTCAGCAACGCCATGGATGCCAATTACGCCGCGAGTTTTGGCTACGTGCAGCGCATCGGCAAACCGGTGATTGCCGCCATCAACGGCCCCATCGCCGGCATTGGCCTGTGTTTTGCGCTGTATTGTGACATTCGCCTGATGGCTGAGGGCGCCAAATTGACGACTTCATTTGCGCGCCGTGGCCTGATTGCCGAACACGGTATCTCCTGGCTGCTGCCGCGCCTCATTGGCCCCATGCAGGCCCTGGATTTGCTGCTCTCGGCGCGCACCGTCACTGCCACCGAGGCCGCGTTATTGGGTTTGGCGCGGCTCCTGCCCGCTGACGGGTTTGGCGAGGCCGCCATGGCCTATGCCAAGGAGTTGGCGCAATTCTCGTCGCCACGTTCGATGGGCATCATCAAGCGCCAACTGTTTGAAGCGCAATTTCAGACGCTAGGCGACGCCGTGGAGATTGCCAATGCCGATATGTTGCAGTCGTTCAAATCGGAAGACTTCAGGGAAGGCGTGGCGCATTTTGTGGAGAAACGCGCGCCAGCTTTCACCGGACGCTGAGCAATCGCTCTTGCAGCCCAACGCCCATCCCACTGAAACCTCAACGCCCGTTTTCACATGAATTACCTTCGCCTGCGCCAAATCTGCCTGGTGGCCCACACCCTGGAACCGCTGGTGGCTGACCTGTGCCATGTGTTGGGCCTCACGGTTTGCCACCGCGACCCCGGTGTCGAACGGTTTGGCCTGCATAACGCGCTCATGCGTGTAGGCAGCAACTTCATTGAGGTGGTGGCCCCATTGCCCGACGGCCGCGGTGAAGGCACGGCCGCCACGCGCCACCTGGCGCGTCGGGGCGGCGACAGTGGCTACATGGTGATTCTGGATTGCGAGGAACTCGCGCCAAGGCGCAGCCACATGGCGACTGTGGGCGTGCGCGAAGCGGCCTACCTCGAAGTGCCCGGTGAAACCAGCGAAACCCCCGCCTACCAGGGGCTGCAACTGCACCCGCGCGATACAGGCGGCGCACTTTTGGAGATCAACCACACGCCGGCTGGCGATGACCTGCAAGGCGCCTATTGGCCGGCCGGGCCGCATTGGCAAGAGGCGCCTGATAGCCGCCTCGGGTTGACGCTGCAAGGCGTGGTGCTGTTCGATGCAGACGGCGCGCGCCTGGGCAAGCGCTGGGCGCAGGTGTTACAAAGGCCTCTTGCTCCCGCGGCTCCAACCGCGCCCCGCCATGAGACGCCGAGCCGGGAAGTTCTGACACTGGACAACGCTACCACCTTGGCGTTTGCATCACTCGAACCGACCGCCCCGCCATCGAGCTCGTCGACACGCACCGAAGGCCTCTCGCAAATCAACTTGCTGGCACCACAGGCCGCGACCAGCGGTATCTTTGACCGGGCGCGGGCGCGCCTGTGCCCGGTGGACGCCGCCGGGCAGGCGGTCAAAATGGGTGGCGTTTGGTGGCGCATCGCCGGGGTTTAGGCCTTTGAACGTGTTTTGGCGGTTAATTTTCCACTAAAAATGGAAAATATAATTTAGATTTTTTGTTTTGGTTTAATTTGGCTAATAGGTCTCGTATTTATTATTTTATTTGCTACTAAATATTACAGTAAATTGATTAAAATTATAACAAATAGTTTATTAAAATACAAAATAAAAGAAGAAATTGTAGCGACTGGATTATTTGTTAACTCCCATGTTAATAATCGGAATTTTTTGCCAGGCTTTTCGTGCGGCTCAAGCCCAGGGTTTCAGAGGGAATTCGCCCCAAACGCCCCGGCTTCAAACGCACGGCGCCCTTGCAAATCGTTTAGCATCTCTGGCCAGCCGCCGCTGGCAGGAGG
>JANOXL010000268.1:0-3538 GCA_031418395.1 Rhodoferax sp.
AGCGTGTTGCGTATGTGAGGTGGGCGCGACACCCAGGGGCAGGTGATGCGTGAATAACCTTAATAAAAAGTCTAAAGTTTTTGCATTTGAATAGAAGCCATATCAGGTCTGGTATTTATTCGATATATTGCTATTAATTTATGATTAATTTAGTTTAATTTATAGACTTAAATTAATTTGAAATCTATATTTTTAAATAGTAGCATCTCGCAGTCTGCCTTCCGGCTCGCCCCTTATTCCATTTCAAAATCATTCGTAAAACAGGCGCACCGACGACGACAGCGCTAGCGCACGGCTAGGAGGTGCAAAAACGTTCACGGATGATTTGGAATTGGAATTACTTGCGTGCAATTTCGCGCAAATAGGCTTCAACCCAAGTCCAGCGCGGGTCGCGCCGCAGGGTTGTCGAAAGCCGGTTGCGTAAACGAAGCGCCATGGCCTGGTCAGGGCTGTCAAAACCCGCCAGGGAGTCCGTCAAGTCCGAGTGTCTAAAACTCTCCGGCACATAAAAACACCAAAAAGCTGCTTCTCGCGCCCGGCCAATCGCCACGAGGCGCAAGTTGTGGGGCGTTTTGACCTGAGCTTGTGAGTCGGCCAGCACGCGGTCTTGCACGCGGCGCAACTCGGCGGCATCTGGCGGGCTGGCCGCGTCAAACGTCCACAACAGTTGCACCATGCGCGGCAAGGCAGTGCGTTGTGCTTCATCAGGCAAATTCGATACCACCTCGGTGGCAAACTCGGTCAAGCGCGTGCGTGTGATGCCGCTCGTCCAGACGTCTTTTGCCCGAATCGGCGATGCCAAAGCTGCAAGCGCCCCAATGCCGACCAAGCACAGGACTTGGCGGCGTGAAAAACTGGGTGGGCGCATGGGTCAAGTCAAATCAAGGCCGGTCAATTCAAGTAAACGAAGGTGGCCGTCTGGCTTTCAAACTGGCAATGCCTTCTTGCACGTCCGGCCCACCAAAACCCATAAATTCCAGCGCCAGGCTGGTGTCAAACGCGGGCCCAGCCTGGCGCAGCCAGTTGTTGAGCGAGTACTTCGTCCAGCGGATGGCGGTTTGGCTGCCAGCGGCGAGGCGGTCGGCAATTTCGTAGGCTTTGGGCAGCAAGTCGGCGTCTTCTACAGCCAGCGACACCAGGCCAATGCGTTCGGCCTCTTCGCCGCTGATGGGTTCACACAAGAGCAGGTAATACTTGGCCTTGGCCATGCTGCACAAAAGCGGCCAGACGATGGCGGCGTGGTCGCCTGCCGCCACGCCCAGGCGGGTATGGCCGTCGACAATTTTGGCGGTTTTGGTGGCGATCGAGATGTCCGCCAACAGCCCTGCCACGAGGCCCGCGCCGACCGCCGGGCCGTGCATGGCACTCACAATCGGTTTGTCGCAATTGATCACGTTGTACACCAGGTCGCGCGCTTCTTTCCAGACACGGCTGCGGATGTTGAAGTCGCTGGCCATGTCGCTGACGAGTGACAAATCGCCACCGCCCGAGAACCCCAGTCCGTCGCCGCGCAACACCGCGCATTTCACGCTGTCGTCTGCGCCCACGTCACGCCAGATGTCAGCCAGCTCGCGGTGGCCATCGTGCCCGGCCGTGGGCAGTTTGCCGTTGCCGCCGGGGCCATCGGCGCGCATTTGAATGTCGAGCACGGCACCGTCTTGGCCACGGCGGGTGATGTTGAAGGTTTGATAGCGGGTGTAGTCCATGGGGTAGGCCTCTCTTTCGAAGTGTGGGAATAAATTCTTCAGGCATTACCCCGGCCTGACGAAGCAAACCGGCGAGCGTGCCAGTCTTGACCTCACTGTGCATCGGAACCACACAGCCCTTTGAATCACGCATCGTGACTACGTGGCTTCCGCTTTGGCGTGCCTTCCCAAAGCCGAGCCGCTCAAGGGCGCGCTGAATTTCCGCACCCGAGACATGCGGCAATTTAGGCATGTGCGGGCGCTGGCACCGTGAATGTGGTGACCAAAGGGTGCCCCATGGAAGGCATTGGAAATTCGGAAAGGTACAGGGCCGTAGCCTCCTGAAGATTCGCCACCGCCTCATCGCCCGTATCGCCTTGCGTTGTGGTGCCGGTCTCTGGATTCAATGCGACGTACCCGCCTTCTTCTGCATGGGTGAGAACGGCAGTCAACTCCATAGCGATGCTCCAAGGTAAAACAATTCCTATTGTCGCGCCAGTTAGTGCAACTCAGCGGCATTGGCCCGACGACCGCCAGCGCCGTAGTGGCTACTGTGGCCAATCGCCAGTGACTGGTACTGACCCAGCAATGCAGTAGCCCGTTCGATTATTCGCAATCCAGCAAGGGTCTCTTTGCAGATTGCACCTTTTTCTCGTGTGGCCGACGCCCTACATTCTTCGTACTGATTGCACTCGCATTCTTACCCAAGGAGCCCAAACATGAACTTTCTCGTCTTTCGCCCCGCACACAGTGTCCTATTAGCCGCGTGCTTATGGACAGCAGCCCAGGCAGGCCCAGCGGCCTTCACCAAGTTAGAGGCCCTGCAAGGGTCTGCAGAGACCGCAGGAACTCTGGTGTATCGCGGTGACACGTTTATCCAGCGTGCGCCTGTACGGGACCCGCTCTTCCGTTACGAACGCCGCGTGCTGACAGGTCCCAACGGATTGATTGCCAGCCACATCACCCGTGATCCAGCTGGGCGCGTGATCATCGCCGAGTCGGCGCAGGTTTCGCCCAGCTACGAGACCCAGCGGTTTGAGGCGACGAACCAGCAAGCTGGTTTTACCGGATCGGTCCAGATCAGCAAAGGAGGTCGTCACCTGGAGTTCGAACTGTACGACAACGGCAAGCTCAGCACGGCGTCGGAAGATGTTGTCGACCCGGTTGTCTGCGGGCCCTCCCTGTTTGGTTTCATCTTGAAGAACTGGGACTCACTGATGGCTGGCGCAACTCTGCCCGTGCGCATGCTGGTGCTCAAAGAAAAGACCACTTATGGTTTCGATCTGAAGTTGGAAAAACTGGCCGATGGTAGAGCCTCGTTCACCATCACACCCAGCAACTTTTTGATTCGTATGGCTATCGCGCCACTGCAGGTGACGTTTGACGCCAGCACCAAGACGCCCGTTCGATACGAAGGTCGGGTACCCCCCATGGAAAACACCTCCGGCAAGCTTAAAGACTTGGACGCCCGCGTGGAATACACGCCCGTGTCTGCGGTCTACCGCTGATAACCGTCACCAGAGTCTGAAGCCATGACTGCACTCTTTGCCGCCCTGCACCACGCTGCCGTACTGACACTGCTTGTCTGCGCACTGGTCTCAATTTATCAACTAAGGCAACCACTCACCTTGCCTGGCGCTCGCCGCTTACGCAAGACGGACATGCTCAACGGCATCGCCGCGACCCTGGTGTTGGTTGTCGGGTTGGTGCGAGTCTTCTACCTGGAGAAGGGTTCGGCCTACTACTTTAGCAACGGCCCATTCCTGGCCAAGCTGGCCTTCTACGGACTTGCCAGCGTGCTGTCTTTGGTTCCGACTCTGGAAATGCGCCGTTGGCAGATTCCACTCAAGAAC
>JANOXL010000269.1:0-12203 GCA_031418395.1 Rhodoferax sp.
GTTGGCCGGTGCATCATCGGCCAACTCAATAGCTTCAAGAGTTCAGGAGTTTCCAACGACGTCCCCTCGGGGACTTTGACAAGCCATCCAGCCCGTAAGGCCGGGTGGCTTTTTTTTGGACTTTTTTGGGCTTTTTTGAGAGTTGGCCCGGGTTGGTTGTTTGCTTCTAAAAGAATAGCAGTTAAGAGCCAACACACGAGACCTGGAGGCGGGAAATGCTCAAAATCTCTCTGCAAAGCTCACGGCCATTTAATTATTAACATGGGTATTAACAACTGCAAGTTTTTTGCAGACCGCCCCAGCAAGAAATCGCCAGCAATCGCCGTCCAAAAATCACTGGTTTTGCAAAGCCGCCTTTAATTGCTGCAGGACGACTTGCGGCTGGATATCCAGCAGGCAACGCATGTGCCCTTGATCTGGCGGCAGGGGGCATTCACGTTCAAAACACGGCGCGCAGTCCAGCGGTGGCTGGTAGCTGGCGTCTTGTTTGAGCCACAACACCGAGGCGCGGGTGCTCAAAGGCGGCGTGTGGATCGGCGAGCTGGAGCCAAAAATCGCCACCTGGGGCACGCCGAACGCCGCCGCCACGTGCATCAGCCCCGAGTCGTTGCTCACCACGGCGTGGGCGGCTGAAATCGCCGCAAACGCCTGTGCCAGCGTGGTTTTTCCGGCCAGGTTGAGGCACTGGCCGGGGCGAGCGGCATTGACGATCGCCGCAATTTCGTCGCACAGCGCCGACTCTTTGGTCGAGCCCAGCAAGATGACCGGCAAATCAAGTTGCCGCGCCAGTTCAGCGAAGTGTGCCGCTGGCCAGCGTTTGGCAGGCCCGTACTCTGCACCCGGCGCAAAGACGTAAAAGCCCAGGCGTTGCAGCGCCAGCGACTGCAAGGCCTCGGCGACTTGCGCGTCTGGGATTTGCAGGTGGGGCCGGTCTTGGCTCAAGTCCTCGCCGTAATCCTGCGTTAAATCGCCGTTTGAACTGCTTTCGGATGCGCTGTTGTGGGTACTTGGGGCAGGGCTTCGGGCTAAGCCGGATGTTGGGGTTGGCGCTGAATTTTGAGCCGCATTTTGAATATCGACAGCAATGTCTGTACACAGGCGCGAATAAAACGCCACCATCGGCGGGCGCTGTTTTTTGGGCGGGTTTTGCAGACGGTGGGTCAGCAGGCCAAAACGTGATTCGCCCCGGTAACCGACGCGTTTTGGAATCCCGGCCAAAAGCGGCAACAGCGCACTTTTGAGCGAATTGGGCAACACGTAAGCCACGTCAAATTGCCCCGCCAGCGATTGCGCCAACGCGCGCCGCGCCTTGAGCTGCAAACCACCGTGGGCAAACGGGAGCTCGATCACTTGGGCTACTTGCGGCATCGCCCGGTACACCGGCGCCACCCAAGGCAAGGCGCCCACTGTCAAGCGTTCACCGCGCGCCTTCAAGCGCCGCAAAAGCGGCTCGGTCATCACCGCGTCGCCTATCCATTGGGGCGCGATGATGAGGCTGCTGTGCCTTAAATTGGGGTCAGTGCCCAAAATCGCCTCGCCTTAGGCTCGCCCTGCGGGTGCTTCGCTGCGATATCGCGATCCGACCCCAATTTAATGCCCAGCTTCAAAGTGCTCGCCGTCTTTGAGTTTGTAGACCGTGCCGCAATACGGGCACTTGGCCTCGCCGGATTTGCCGACATCGAGGTAGACCTTGGGGTGGCTGTCCCAGATTTTCATGTCCGCTTTCGGGCTGGGGCAGAAGATGCCACCTTGGTGGTTCAAATCCGCCGCGAGCAGTTTGATGGCCGGGCTGGTCATGCGGCCACCCGGGTGAGCCAATGCGCGTATTTGGGGTTGCGGCCATTGACGATGTCAAAAAACGCACTCTGGATTTTTTCTGTAATAGGGCCGCGCGAGCCCACATAACCGTCTTTACCCAGCTCGATACGGTCAAGTTCGCGGATCGGCGTGACCTCTGCCGCTGTGCCGGTGAAGAAGGCTTCGTCGCTGATGTACACCTCGTCACGGGTGATACGTTTTTGCACCAGTTCCAGGCCCAAGTCCTTGCAAATGTGCATCACGGTGTTGCGGGTGATGCCGTTCAATGCGCCAGCTGAGAGGTCGGGCGTGTAGACCACGCCGTCTTTGACGACGAACAAGTTTTCACCTGCACCTTCACTGACAAACCCATTGGCATCGAGCAACATGGCTTCGTCGTAACCGTCGTCCAGGGCTTCCATGTTGGCCAAAATCGAGTTGGTGTAATTGCTCACGGCTTTGGCCTGTGTCATCGTGATGTTGACATGGTGGCGCGTGTAGCTGGAAATCTTCACGCGGATGCCGCGCTTCATGCCTTCTTCGCCCAGATAAGCGCCCCAGGCCCAGGCCGCGACCATCAGGTGGATGGTGTTGCCGCGCGGGGAGACGCCGAGTTTTTTATCGCCAATCCAGGTGAGTGGGCGCAGATAACAACTCTCGAGTTTGTTCTCGCGCACGACGGCTTTTTGCGCGTCGTTCACCTGCTCTTTGGTGAAGGGGATTGCCATGCGCAGGATTTTGGCGCTGTTAAAAAGGCGGTCGGTGTGCTCGTGCAGGCGGAAGATGGCGGTGCCGTTGACCGTGTTGTAGGCGCGCACGCCTTCAAACGCGCCGCAACCGTAGTGCAGGGTGTGGGTCAAGACGTGGATTTTGGCGTCGCGCCAATCGACCATCTGGCCATCCATCCAGATTTTGCCGTCGCGGTCAGACATGGAAGGGGGCAGGACGCTCATGGTGTTTCCTTGGGTACGCGCCATAGGGGAGGCGCTGGGTCGGTTGTGGGTTGGCTGGGGCAGCGCCCCATCTGGCCGCGATTTTAAAGCGTGACGGCGGTTGCCTATCAGGTGACTTTTTGAGCGTCGGCAGGCGCAACTGCAGTTGCCCCACTCACCGCACTCACTTCAGCGACTTCCGGCGCGAGATTCTCTTTACCCACCTCCTCCGGCTCGGGGCGCACCATCTCCCATTTCGCCAGTTTGCCGCCCCTGAATTCACAGGTGACGTGGGATTCGCCGTTGTCCGTCCAGCGGAAAATTTCAGGCTGCTCGCCTTTGGTGGACAGAAGTTTGCCAAAGGCGCGCGTCATGGCCACGACGTGCAACAGGGTCATGCCGGTTTTTAGCTTGGCGTTGAGCATCACGGCACTTGCCACATACCCAATGGGGCGCTCCGCCGCGCGCCGCATCACGGCCATCATGCGGGTGAAATGCAGCAGCATCCACATCAAAATGCCGCCCGACAACACCGCCACACCCGGCCAGCCGTAGTATTTGTAGGAGAGGGCCACCGACGCTACGGCCAGCACCCACAACAGGATTTTTTTGAAATACATGCGCGGAATTTTAGAGGAGAAAGAATGACCGTTGAGATTGCGGTTGCCGATAAAACAGGCACTTTTATCAAACAAAACAGGCGCGACAAGCTATTTATTTTGTAGTTGATTGCCTTGAATCGGCGGGTACGGCCCAAGCATCAGCGATCTGTTCGACCGGTTTACGTTGCGCTGGCTGCCATGCGCCCGGTACGTAAGGGCCAGGCCCAATCTGCCCTGTTGCGTTGAAGCGCCAGTTGCGCCATAGGTTCAAAGTCATAGGCCACACTGCGCAACTGCACTTGCCAGCCATGGGCAGTTTTTTGCATGAGCGCATAACGTGCGTGCGTGCTGCCAGTCTCAATCCAGTGTTTGAAGGGGTGCGCATCGCTGTAGCCCGGCAAACCAACACTGCCTGCATTCACAATCGTAATCAAATGCCCATCGTCTGGCGACGGCACCTGCACAACACGCGGCACATGGGTGTGGCCGCAAACAATCAAGTTTGCACGCCGCGTGTGTTCGCCTTGCCCCAACCGCGCCAGTACCTCGGCCTGTGTGGCCGCGCGCACCCCCACCGAACCGTGTTGTCCAAAATCATCAGTGACCGTCTCCAACCAATATTGGAGATCAGAGCTTGGCGTGCCGTGGCAGACGAAAACATCGTTCAAAAGCCACATCGTCGCCGGAGCGCTGGCTAGCCAAACGCGATGTGCAGCATGTATTTCGCCGGCCGTGCAGGCATCGCTGGCGCTGAGTTTCTCTTTTGGAAATGTCAACACCTGGCGCTCATGGTTGCCCGCGATCATGGGAATGCCAAGCGCCATCAGCAGATCGGCTGTTTTGGACGATTCGAGTGGCCCGCCCAGGGTGTCGCCGCAATTGATGATGTGGTCCACACCCTCTTGCCTGATGTCGGCCAATACGGCTTCCAGTGCTGGCAGGTTGCCGTGGATGTCTGAAATAGCGGCGATCTTCATGCGTATTCGATCCTTAGAAACTCCGCAAAAAGTTTGTGTACTTCCTCAGGGAGACTTGGCGCATGACGTATTGACGTATTGACATCCGCCTGATTTTGACCGACGTCCCCAAGCGTAGTCTTCACCCCAACTAACACAGGCCCCGCACGACATCCATCGCCTCTTCGATACGTTCCACAGCGTGAATCGTGAGGCCCTCAAACTCTTTCATCGCCGATTTTTTGGGCGCGTTGGCCTTGGGCACTACCGCCACGCTGAAACCCAACTTCACCGCTTCTTTAAGGCGCTCCTGCCCGCGCGGCGCAGGGCGCACTTCGCCCGCCAGACCGACCTCGCCAAAAGCAATGAAGCCTTTGGGCAGCGGTTTGCCGCGCAAGCTGGAGGTGATGGACAACATCACCGCCAAATCCGCAGCCGGTTCGCTGATGCGAACGCCGCCTACGGCGTTGACAAAAACGTCTTGATCCATACACGCCACGCCCGCGTGCCGGTGCAGCACGGCCAGCAGCATGGCCAGGCGGTCGCGGTCCAGCCCGACACTCAAGCGCCGCGGCGACGGCCCGCCGCTATCCACCAGCGCCTGGATTTCGACCAACATCGGCCGCGTGCCTTCGAGCGTGACCATCACGCAACTACCCGGTACGGGCTCAGCATGCTGGCTCAAAAAGATCGCACTCGGGTTGGAAACACCTTTGAGGCCTTTTTCCGTCATGGCAAACACGCCGATTTCGTTGACCGCGCCAAAGCGGTTCTTGATGGCCCGTACCAGTCTAAAACTCGAATGTGTGTCGCCTTCGAAATACAACACCGTATCGACCATGTGCTCCAACACGCGCGGCCCGGCCAATGCGCCCTCTTTGGTCACGTGGCCCACCAGTACGATGGATGTGCCGCTGGCTTTGGCCGCCCGCGTGAGATGTGCCGCGCATTCGCGCACCTGCGCTACGGAACCGGGCGCGGAGGTAAGTTGCTCGGAATAGACAGTTTGGATCGAATCGATCACCGCCACGTCGGGCTGCACCTGGTTCAGCGTGGCAAGGATTTTCTCAAGCTGGATTTCTGCCTGAACATTGACCCGCGAATTCACCAGCCCCAGCCGCTGGGCCCGAAGCGCCACCTGCGCGCCGCTCTCTTCACCGGTCACATACAGTGTCTTCTGGCCGCTGCGCTGCAGGGAATCGAGCGCTTGCAGTAACAGCGTGGATTTACCAATGCCGGGGTCGCCGCCAATCAGCACCACACCACCCTCGACCATGCCACCGCCCAACACGCGGTCGAGTTCCTCGTGCCCGGTGGGCGTGCGCGCCATGTCGCTGGCTTCGATATCGCCCAGCGCTGCCACTTCGGCCGTTTTGGCCAGCGAGGCGAAACGATGCCGGGTGCCGCTAGCGCTCTCAGCGACCGACTCGATCAGCGTGTTCCAAGCCGCGCAAGCCGGACATTTGCCCAGCCACTTCGGGCTGGTGCCGCCGCATTCGGTGCAGGTGTAAACAGTTTTTTCTTTGGCCACATCCGCATGATACTGTATAAACAACCAGTTATTGGGCGAGCTATCGAGTTACCCGGTGTCTCAAACCTAGCACCCGTCACCCCGTTCAAAGGCGGCGTCGCATCGCAGCGCGGGTTTTACATGGTTATGAGCCCTCGCGCAGCAGGTAAGGTTGACGCGCAAGCCTTTGCAACTTGGTTGAGATCCAAAGCGCAACTTGCCGCGACCTGAATTCACCCGGTTTGACTGCGCCAAAACCAATGGCCTCAGGTTTTCGTCCCACATTGAGGTATTGCACGCAGCATAGAATTCATTTAACATATTAAATAAATTGACATCGTCACTCGTCAGCTAAAGTGCCCAACGCGACCACCCCATTCATTCACCGCAACCTGCCGCGTCTGCTACTGCAGGCGCGTGAGTCGATGATGGCACACGCGCGACCGGGGCTGCGTGAACATGGCCTCTCCGACCAGCAATGGCGGGTATTGCGCGTGCTGGGCGAACATGGCGAGGTGGAAACCGGGCGCGTCGCGCGAGAAGCCTTCATCCTGGGCCCGAGCCTGACTGGCGTATTGAACCGCATGGAGCGCGACGGCTTGATCCGCCGCGCGCGGGACTGCACCGACCAGCGCCGCACAGTAGTTGAACCCACCGTCAGAGGCAAAAAAGCTGTGGCCAAGCTATCCCACTCTATCGAGGCGCATTACGCGCTCCTGGAGAAGGCATTGGGCAAGAGAAAACTATCGCAGCTTTATTCGCTGCTTGACGAAGTGATTGAACTGGAACAACCTGAGCCCGTATCGCAGCCATGATTTCCGAACCCTCCCCCCTTCTGCCATCTCTGTTTCGGCCTGTCGGAACGGTTTACGGCACGCTGCTTAATTTCAAGCGCGAGTTTGATTTCTTTGCTCCCCAAATGGTAAAGCCGCCCTATCAGGCAGCGCCTCAAGCGCCGGTTTTGTATGTCAAAACAGCCAATACCATCAACTCGCCAGGCGGCCAAGTGCCGGTTCCTGCGCGCGTCCCGAAAGTGGAAATTGGGGCAACGCTGGCGATGGTGATCGGAGTCGGCCTCCAAGTCGGAAGCTGGGTGTTGGTGAACGACTTCTCGGTGCCGCATTCGAGCTATTTCCGTCCGCCCGTCAAGTTCAAATGCCTGGATGGTTTTTTGGGCGTCGGCTCGGCACAGCTTGCGCATGAAGCGCTGGGCGATCTAGCGCAGGTGCAACTGCAAGTTCATGTCAATGGCGTTTTTCAACAAAACATCGACTTTTCGCAACTACGCCGACGAGCGCCCCAACTGCTTCGTGATGTGGCTGAATTCATGACATTGCGCGAGGGAGACTTGCTGATGTTGGGCTTGGATTGTCTGGCAGACGGTAGCAGGCCACTGGCCTGCGTCGGTGATGTTGTGGAAATCCACTCGCCCACTCATCCGGCACTTGGGGTTTTGTCCAACACGCTGGTAAGGGAGGCTGCATGAAACGCGCCCGAGTCGCCTACGCCGGGGCTATTCATGACGCCGTCGAACAAAACGGCCAATTGCGGCTTGCCGATGGCCGGCTGGTTTCATTTAACGATGTGGTCTGGTTGCCACCTTTGCGCACCGCACCGCAAGCCCGCACGATTCTGGCGCTGGGCCTGAACTACGCCGACCACGCCAAGGAGCTTGAATTCAAAGCGCCCGAGGAACCACTCGTATTCGTCAAAGGAGAAAGTGCCTTGATCGGCCACCGCGCCTTCACGCACCGCCCGCCCGACGTGAAATTCATGCATTACGAATGTGAGCTTACTGTGGTGATCGGCAAAACCGCGCGTCGCGTGAAACGTGCCGACGCATACGACTTTGTGGGTGGCTACACCGTCGCCAATGACTTCGCCATCCGCGATTACCTGGAGAACTGGTACCGCCCCAACTTGCGGGTCAAAAACCGCGACACCTGCACGCCGATTGGACCATTTTTGGTGGATGCCAAAGATGTTCCCAACCCTCAAGGCTTGGCGCTGCAAACCACGGTGAACGGCAAAGTCACGCAGTCCGGCAACACCAAAGATATGATTTTTGACGTGCCGTTTTTGATCGAATATTTCAGCAGTTTCATGACCCTGCAACCAGGTGATTTGATTTTGACCGGCACGCCGGATGGCGTGGTGGATTGCAAGGTGGGCGACGTGGTCATCACGTCGATTGAGGGCCTGGGCGATTTGCAAACCACGATGGTTGCTGCGTGAATGACCTTCGAAAACTCTGCTGCATAAGGGCACCAAATACCCCATGACGATCACGCACCTCATCAACGGCAAACACGTCGGCAACAGCGTCACGTTCGAAACCATCAACCCCGCCACGCAAGAAGTTCTGGCAGAGGTCGCGGCCGGTGGCGAAGCCGAAATCAACGCCGCCGTCGCCGCTGCCAAAGCGGCCTTCCCCGCGTGGGCCGCCACGCCTGCACCGGCGCGCGCCAAGCTCATTCGAAAACTGGGTGAGCTGATCTCCCGGCACGTGCCTGAAATCGCGCAAACTGAGACCAATGACTGCGGACAGGTGATCAGCCAAACCGGCAAACAGCTCATTCCCCGCGCGGCTGATAACTTCACCTATTTTGCCGAAATGTGCACCCGGGTCGATGGCCACACCTACCCGACCGAGACGCATTTGAACTACACGCTGTTCCACCCGGTGGGCGTGTGTGCGCTCATTAGCCCGTGGAATGTGCCTTTCATGACGGCCACCTGGAAAACCGCGCCCTGTCTTGCGTTTGGCAATACCGCCGTGCTGAAAATGAGCGAGCTCTCCCCCATGAGCGCGGCGCGCCTGGGGGAGCTGGCGATGGAGGCGGGCATTCCGCCGGGCGTGTTCAACGTGGTTCATGGCATGGGAAAAGAAGCAGGCGAGCCGCTGTGTGCGCACCCCGATGTGCGGGCGATTTCCTTCACCGGCTCCACCGCCACTGGCAACCGCATCGTCAAGTCAGCAGGTCTCAAAAAATTCAGCATGGAGCTGGGTGGAAAATCGCCCTTCGTGATTTTTGACGACGCCGATTTGAGCCGGGCGCTCGATGCGGCAATCTTCATGATTTTCAGCAACAACGGCGAACGTTGCACGGCGGGCAGTCGCATCCTGGTGCAGCAGTCGATCTATGCAGACTTCGTTCAAAAATTTGTCGAACGCGCCAAACGCATCAGTGTGGGCGACCCGCTGGATGAAAAAACCATCGTCGGCCCGATGATCTCTCAAGCTCATTTGGCCAAGGTGCGCAGCTACATCGAACTCGGCCCCAAAGAAGGCGCGACGATGTTGTGCGGCGGGCTGGACCGCCCGTCGTATGCACCTGAACTGTCTGCCCGCGTGGCGAAAGGCAACTTCGTCTGGCCCACCGTGTTTGCCGACGTCGACAACCGCATGAAGATCGCCCAAGAGGAAATCTTCGGCCCGGTGGCCTGCCTAATCCCCTTCAAAGACGAAGCCGATGCGATTGCCAAGGCCAATGACATTCAATACGGTTTGTCGAGTTACGTCTGGACAGAAAACCTGGGCCGCGCGCACCGTGTCGCCGCCGCCGTGGAGGCGGGCATGTGTTTCGTCAACAGCCAGAACGTGCGCGACCTGCGCCAGCCCTTCGGCGGCACCAAAGCCAGCGGCACCGGGCGCGAAGGCGGCACCTGGAGTTACGAGGTGTTCTGCGAGCCGAAAAACGTGGCGGTGTCGCTCGGGTCGCACCACATTCCGCAGTGGGGAGTCTGAAGTGAGCCTGTACGCGGTGCAAAAATTCCTGTACCACCTTAACCGCGAGGCGCAGGTGCAACGGCGCTTCAAGGAAGACCGCGGCGCCTTGCTGGACGAATACGATTTGGACATTGAAGAACGCCAGGCGGTGGAAATGGGGGACATCGGCAAACTCTATGTGCTGGGCTGCAATGGGCAGTTGTTGATGCACTTCGGGCCTTTGGTGGGTTTGCAATGGGCCGAGTACCTGGAGGCCATGCGCGAAGGCGTGCGTCAATATGGGCCGGTGCGGGCGGGCATTTATGCGATGACGACTTCAACCGAAGAGAAAGTTGCGGGGATATGACCCCCACGCTCCCGCACTTCGTGTCGTCGCTGCCCCCCGAGGGGGCTAATTTTTGGCTACGCCTCTCTTCGCGAACTTGGGGCGGCCCGGCAAAAAATTGCAAGTTCGGTTGGAGTTTTCTATGAGCCTCGTCTTCGCTGGCATCTGCTCCCACGGCCCTGGCATCACCGGCCGCGCGGCCTTGGCCGACCCGGCCATCCGCGATGAGTTCCATGGTCAGTTCAGACGTATGGGCCAAGCGCTGGATGCCGCACGGCCCGATGCGGTCATCATCATCGCCGCCGAACACTTCGCCAACTTCTTCATGAACAACATGCCCGCTTACGCCATGGGCATGGCCGACAGTTACGAAGGCCCAATTGAAGACCCGGCCTGGCTGGGCATTGCCAAAACCAGGATTCCGGGCAACGCGGCATTGTCCAAACGTCTCATTGAAAACGTGATGCAAACGGTGGATGTGGCGTATTCGGAAGAATGGAAGTTCGACCACGGCATCATGGTGCCGCTGAACTTCCTCACGCCGAAGTACGACAAGGCGATCATTCCCGTCAACATCAATTGCCAAGGCCCGCCGCTGACGCCGCTCACCCGTGCGTGGGCGTTTGGTGAAGCGCTGCGTCGGGCCTGTGATGCCGTGCCCGAGCGCATCGCCATCATTGGCACCGGCGGCATTTCACACTGGCCGGCTACGCCGGATTCAGGCAAGGTCAACGAGCCGTGGGATCGCGATTTTCTTGACCGCTGGTGCGCTTGCGACCAAGCCGCACTGCTCGATTACACAGACGTTGCCACGTACCGCGATGCGGGCCAGGGCGGCTTCGAAATTCGCACCTTCATCAGTGTGGCGGCTGCCGCGCGCGGGTTGGGTGATGTGTGGCACTACCGGCCCATTCCCATCTTCTCGGTCGGCTGTACAGTTGCAGTGATGGGTATCGTCTGAAATTCAAATGCCGCACCTCGTCATCCTCTACACCCCGAACATCGAGCACAAGACTGACATGTCGGCTTTATGCCGCAAGCTGGCGGACATCATGCTGGCGCAGCGCGATGAAGCGGACAAACCGGTCTACCCCGTGGGCGGCACGCGCGTGTACGCTTACCCCGCGGCGCACTTTGCGGTGGCAGATGGCGGGCGCGCCGGCAAAACCATCAACGGCAGCAGCGACTACGCCTTTGTGTACCTCAATATTCGCATGGCCGCAGGCCGCTCCGAGGCTGTGAAAAAACGCGCTGGCGACGAACTTCTGGCCGGTGTGAAAGCGCATTTCGACGAGTTGCTCAAGTCCAATCCGATTGGCATCACACTGCAAATTGATGAGAGCCCCGGCCAAGTCTACGATGGCAAACTCAGCAGTTTGCACCCACTTTTTCAGCCTTGACGGCGACCTGTATATCCTTTCCACCTTTCAAAATCACAACCAATCCCCTGTCGCGACACAAAAATGCAAACCCCCATCAACCCCTTCAAAGCTGCCCTCAAAAACAAGCAGGCCCAAATCGGCCTGTGGTGTGGCCTGGCTGACTCGTATTCCACAGAGATCTGCGCGGGCGCCGGTTTTGACTGGCTGCTGCTTGACGGCGAACACTCCCCCACCGATCCGCGCGCCATCTTGCAGCAGTTGCAAGCGGTGGCGGCCTACCCGGCCTCGCACCCGATTGGTCGCATTCCGCTCGGGCACGGCAATGTGGGGGAGATGATCATCAAGCAGTACCTCGATTTGGGTTTTTCAACCTTGCTGGTGCCGATGGTGGATACCCCCGAACAGGCGCAACAAATCGTGCGACGCTCGCGTTACCCACAGAATGACGACGTGAGCAGCCCCACGCGTGGCATTCGCGGCATGGCCAATATGCGGGCCAACCGTTTTGGCCGCATGGCCAACTATGCCCACGACGCCAACGCGCAAATTTGCCTGCTGCTGCAAGCCGAGACCAAACTGGCGCTGGACAACATCGAAGCCACTGCCGCGATCGACGGGGTAGACGGCATCTTCATCGGCCCGGCAGATTTGTCGGCCTCTCTGGGCCATGTGTTGAACCCAACCCACCCGGATGCGCAAAAAGAGATCGACAACGCCATCCGTCGCATCGTCAAAACCGGCAAAGCCGCCGGCATCTTGACGCCCGACGAAACCCTGGCGCGGCATTACCTGGACCTAGGCGCTACCTTCGTCGCGGTCGGCTTGGACACCAATTTGCTCACCCGCCACACCAGCGCGCTGGCGGCCAAGTTCAAGTCCGGCGTGGCCCCCGTCGCGGCGGGCAAGGTGTATTGAGCAAGTGCAGTGCGCCACCTGAATTGACCGTGTTGGTTTGAACCTGACCTGGAG
>JANOXL010000270.1:0-17051 GCA_031418395.1 Rhodoferax sp.
GACTAGAAGCGCTGCACGCGACCACCTTCGTGGTCAACGCAAATCAACAAATCAGGGCGTAGTTATTTGATGCTTTGGCATAGTGCGGTCAGCTGCGCGCGGTCTTGCCAGTTGCGCGCAAACAAGATCATGCCGCCGACCAGCGGGTGCATCAAACGGCTTTTATCGGCGGCGGTGAGCGTCAATCCGGCGATGTCAACTATGAGTGGTGAATTTTGATTCATAAAATTTATTTGCAATTATTTTAATCGTTATAACTATCTATTTATATAGCATAAATTGTATATAATGCGAGACCTATATGCATTTTATTCCTTTGATTCAACTATACAATAACTTATTGCATAGTCTGATTCATCAGAAACACTGATATTGGCTACTAGCTGGCGCGCTTCAAACCAGTCTTTCAAGACGCCGTGCAACACCACCACAGGCTTGCCGGCTTGGGGGTGCTGCTGTGGTAGTTTGCCAATCTCACACAGGCGCCAGGTCATGGGCATACGCATGCCCAAACCGATTGCTTTGCTAAAGGCTTCCTTGGCACTGAAACGCGTGGCCAGGTAACGCACGCCGCGCTCGGGCCAGCGCGCACTCCGTGCGCGCCAGGTGGCCAGCTCGGCCTGGCTCAGGATCTTTTCGGCAAAACGGTCGCCGTAGCGCTCCAGACTCGCGCGGATGCGGCGGATGTCGCAGATGTCGGTGCCGATGCCGTAGATCAAAGGGATTGGGCTTTCTAAGTTGTAATCAACGATCCGCGGTTAATGTGCCGCAGCATTCGAGGTTACCTCAACTTCTCTTGGCCGGAACAGTGGCACAGCATCGAACCCAAGCGCAGGCCTGAAGCTGCGGCCTGAATTGACGCAGAACAGAAGTCAAACGAGTTGCCAAGAATAGCCGTCTACGGGCAAGCGGAAGCGTCTGTCTTTGATCAGACGGCGATGCGGCCCCGGGGCACCAACACCAATTGGACATCAAAGACCGCCCCAATCGCCAAAACGGCCAGCAAAAACGGCCATTTAAGTGGCCGCCTAGGGAGAGCTATTTTGACTCCGAATCAGCTACGCCGACAGCGTCTGCGCAGGAACGCCAGACTCGTGAGGCCAAGCCCCAGAAGTGCAATAGAACCCGGTTCTGGCACGTTGTTTCCAGGGTCAACTGTCCTGACACTCACCGTGAGGTTGTCCATCGCCCAGGATTCGTCATTCAAATCCTGATTGCCGGGACCAAAAATAAAGAACTCTATCGTTGCCGATGACGCGGAATGCGCAAAGTTTGAAAAGCGCGGATCGGCTCCAAGGTTGTAGGCGCTATCAGAATAGCAACAAGAGTTTGCATCACCGCCGGGCGTAAAACCAAGGCTGGCGTGGCGGGCCAGTTCGACACCGCTAGGCGGCACGTAGCTCTGAATTTGTGAAGGCAGTGCATTGGCAAAGGACTCACTGAAGAGAGTCGCACCATCAAACACGATCTTGAAAAAGTCACCGGCAGGAAATGTGCCTGTGCCGTCAAGTGAGTCGATCGCTGCAAACAAAAAATGCAGGCTGATCGTGTTGTGCGCTGGCAAATTGTTTAGCTGTAGCGTGATAGTGTTGCCAGTTGCACTGCGCAAGAAGTTGCCGCCAAACTGATTTCCAGAGGGGCCCAATCCTGCATAACCCTGGACGCCAGTCAACGTAGCCGTTCCCGGAGAAATGCCCGCCGGCAATGCGCCATTGAAGTCGTTTTCAAAGACAACCACGGGCGCTGCGGTAGCGATTGCACCACTTGCCGCCATAACAAGCATTGAGGCAAGCTTGGAAAATTTAGACATAAGCACTCCCTTTTTTTTGAACCACTTCAACTCGCGAAGTGTGCTCACCGCATGCATAAATCGCGCCCATAAGTGTCTGAAATAAATTCATTAACGAATTCAAGGACTTACTGCACTACAGGCGCTTCTTCCGTGAAAGCAACTCAAATACTGCATTCAACTGTAAACTTTTTCGACATCCGCTCTCAGGCTGGTAGAAACCGGCAACTGTGTTGAGCAATGGATTTTCAACATCTTTTAAGGAACGAACGCTGCAAAGCGGCAGCATCTGCGGACGTCACACTCCGTTACGCATGCAGGCCAAATAGGCCTTGACGGTCGCCTCGTACCCCAGCTCCAGCGCATCCGACATCAAGGCGTGGCCGATCGACACCTCTTGCACGCCGGGCACCTGCTGAACAAATGCGGCAAGGTTATCGCGGTTCAGATCATGCCCGGCGTTGATGCCCAAACCAGCATCCAGCGCCGCTTGTGCCGCGCGGGCAAATCGTTTCAATTGGGCGGCTTGATCGGGTGTGCCCCAAGCGCGGGCGAACGGCTCGGTGTACAACTCGACGCGGTCTGCGCCGACAGCCTTGGCCAGCGCCATAGCGGCGGCGTCAGCGTCCATGAACAGGCTCACCCGCACGCCCAGCGCGTGGGCCTCATCGATCAAGGGGCGCAAGAGCGCGGCGTCGCGCGTCAAATCCCAACCATGGTCACTGGTGGGCTGATGTTCAGAATCGGGCACAAAAGTGCATTGGTGCGGCTTGACTTCGCGCACGAAACGCATCAGGTTTTGCAGCGGATTACCTTCAATGTTGTATTCGCGGCCCGGCCAGGCTTTCATTAACTCGGCCAAGTCAAACACATCATGCGCGCGGATGTGGCGCTCATCGGGGCGCGGGTGAACGGTAATGCCAGCCGCCCCGGCCTGCAGACAAATCTCCGCTGCGCGCGTGACACTGGGAATCGGCCGCGCCAAGTGGCGGCGATTGCGGATTTGAGCGACCAGATTAACGTTGACAGAGAGTTTGGTTGCAGTCATGGCGCGAAAGGTTTTATAGATTTTGTAAATCAACCATCATTTGGCGCGTCTTGAGCGTGCCGACGCCGCAATGGTAATTGAGCAGCGCGCGCAATTGCGGCTTGAGCGGCTCCATCACCTGCGAGCAGGCGCGCAGTGTGGCGGTAAACGGGGCTTCATCGCCGATGGAGGTTTGCAAACCGATCCACTGGGCGCCGCTCAGAGAATGGCGGTCGCCCTCACCACTATGGCCACCGGGATCGCTTTGGCGCAAACCGCCTTCGGGTACCAAGCAGTAACGAGTGTCGGGCTGCAAAGGGGCCAAAGTCATGGTCTGCGTATCCAGCGACGGCAGCAGGCCGATGTCGCGCAGCAGCAAAAGCTCAAAGGCCCGCAGCGCTGCCGGCAAGGCTTCCGGGTGGCGACCGGCGAGCACATGCACGGTGCTGCTGTAGATGTCAAACAGGCGCGGATGCGGGTCGTCGCGTGCCAGTAGTTTGAGCAGCAACTCGTTGATGTAATAACCTGACATCAACGCGTCGCCCCCCGGCATGACGTGGCCGCCCATCCACTCGGCGCCTTTGAGTGTGCGGATTTCCGCATCGCCACCAAAGGCCAGTTGCAAGGGCTGCAGGGGCAAGAGGATCGGCCGGAAATTCGAACTGGGCTTTTTGACGCCTTTGGCTACCAAGGCCACGCGCCCATGGTTGCGCGTGAAGACTTCCAGGATCAGGCTGGATTCGCTCCAGGCGTAACTGTGCAAAACGTAAGCGGGCTCATTGTTGATGCGTTTCACGACGTCAAAAGAAAGGCATCGACTGTTTCACAGCTGGGACGTGGCTGATGCAACACGGGACTCCGCAGTATGCAAGGCGCAGGATGGCTGCGCGGGGCAAGTACCTAAACGTCGTGAGCAACAGCCGGGGTTTTTGATCAACCATATCCAAAACTACGGACGCGCGCCTCATCGTCGGCCCAGCCCGACCGCACTTTCACCCACAACTCGATGAAAACCTTGGCGTCCATTAGTTTCTCAAGCTCGACCCTGGTTTCGGTGCCGATACGTTTGATACGCTCGCCTTTGTCGCCGATCACCATCATTTTGTGGCTGTCGCGCTCAACGACAATCGTCGCCGCAATTTTGACCATGCGCTTGGTTTTGACGCCGTCTTTGCCTTTGCCGCGCCCAGGCTCTTCTTCAAATTTGTCGATGATGACGGTTGATGAATAGGGCAACTCGTCTCCCGTGAGCCGGAAGAGCTTCTCCCGCACGGTCTCACTGGCGAGAAACTTCTCGTTGCGGTCGGTCAATTCGTCTTCGGCGTACCACCAGTCTTGCGCAGGGAGGTATTTTTCGCAGACCGTCAGCAAACGCGAAATGTCTTTGTCATTCTTGGCCGACATCGGCACAAACTCGGTAAACGCATGGCGCTGCTGCATCTCCTGCAACCAAGGTGCAATGTCGCCACGGCGATGGATTTGATCAAACTTGTTCGCGATCAACAGCACCGGAATTTCCTGGCCCAGCAGGGCTAGTACCTTGGCATCCGCCTGGTTGAATTGGCCGGCTTCGACCACCAGGAGAATCAGATCCACATCACCGATTGCGCCCTGCACCGTTTTGTTTAGGGACCGGTTCAGTGCGTTGTTGTGGCGCGTCTGAAAGCCTGGCGTGTCAACGAACACGAATTGGGTCGCCCCCTTTGTGTGCATGCCCGTGATGCGGTGGCGCGTCGTTTGCGCTTTGCGCGAGGTAATACTGATTTTTTGGCCCACCAAGGCATTGAGCAAGGTTGATTTGCCTACGTTGGGCTTGCCCACAATCGCGATCAGCCCGCAGCGTTTGGCGGTCTCGGCGGGCTCAATTGCCTGCACTGTGTTGTCCAGGGTATCTGTCACGTGCTTTTGGCCTTTACTGTTTGCAGCATCGCCGCTGCGGCTGCTTGCTCGCCTGCGCGACGCGAGCCGCCGATGCCGCGCTCCGTCAGGTTGAGTTCGACGATTTCACATTCGACGTCAAAGGTTTGTTTATGCGCTGCTCCCAAGGTGCCGACCACGCGGTACAGCGGAAGCTTCATTTTGCGGGCCTGCAGCCATTCCTGCAACTCGGTTTTGGCGTCTTTGCCATTGGCCTCCATATTTTGGTTGATGTCCACACCTTCCAACAGGCGTTGGACCAAGCCCTGCGCGGCGAGAAAACCACCATCCAGATAGACGGCACCAATCACGGATTCCAATACGTCGGCCAATATGGACGGGCGTTTGTGACCACCCGACCGCAACTCACCTTCACCCAGGCGGATCACGTCGGCTAACCCCAAGCCCACCGCCAACTGATGCAAGGTATCCTGTTTGACCAGATTAGCTCGCACGCGGGACAGGTCACCTTCCGGCAAATTGGATAACCGATGGAACAATAGATCCGACACCGCGAGACTCAGAACAGAATCCCCCAGAAACTCAAGGCGTTCGTTGTGGGTGCTGGAGAAACTGCGGTGTGTCAGGGCCTGCACCAGCAGGTCTTGATTGGAAAAATCAAATTGCAAACGGCGCTGTAGCGCCACCAGTACCGGCGTGCCACGCTCAGCCACACGCCCTCCTGGCGGGTCCGTCAGGCGCTCTGTCAGGCGGTCATTCAAATGCCGCCACCTGCCTGGGGCGTCGCCGTCACGGGTTTCATTTGCTGCGGCCCGTATATTTGAGTGTCAAAAAGGCTGGGCCTGTCAGGTGAATTTCCCGTTGATAGGCGAAGCTGACCACGACCTTATCGCCTTCTTTGGTGACTTCAATGTCTTTTCCAGTCACAGACTTGAAGTCGTCAACCTCGGCCTGCTTGTCAAACAACTTACGCACTTCTACAGGGGTATTGCCTTGTGCCGCCTTGACAGCCGCCTTGCTAATGGCTTGATACTCGATGACGGTAGGAAACACCTGCGCGGCAATGACCCCCGCAACCGCCAAAGTGCCCCCGACAAACAGCAACCCGATAAACGAAATGCCGCGTTGACTTTTTCTCGAATGACCGATCATGATGCCCCTCTTCTCTTTAGTGCCTGCTGGCCTCAAAAACACCCGCACAAACGCTCAATTTACCGCTCACTTACCCGTTTAGTTAAACGATCCGATGCGTTTGAGATTGCCAAAATTCATCCACACAAAAAACGCCCGTCCCACAATATTTTTCTCTGGGACGAAGCCCCAATACCGTGAGTCGAGCGAATTGTCTCGGTTGTCGCCCATCATAAAGTAATGACCTTGCGGAACCTTGCAAACAGCGCCTTCTGCACTGTAACGGCAATTGCCACGATCCGGAAAATCAACAACTTCGGCCTCTGAAATGCCCGCGCGCCGACTGTCATCGTTCAGCAAACGGTGTTTTGCAACGCCAAGTTGTTCCTCATATTGCGGGAAATAACGCATGACGTCTTCGTCGAAGAATTCAGGCATTTGGGCTGTCACGACCGGTTTGCCATTGATGGTTAGACGTTTATTGATATACGCGACTTCGTCGCCCGGCACTCCGACGACGCGCTTGATGTAGTCCAGCCGGGGATTCGGCGGATACCGAAACACCATCACGTCGCCACGTTGAGGCGCATTTCCTTCGATGATTTTTTTGTTGATAACCGGCAGGCGAACGCCGTAATGGTACTTGTTGACCAAAATCAGATCGCCCACCAGCAAAGTCGGAATCATCGAACCCGAGGGGATTTTGAAGGGTTCAAACAGAAATGAGCGCAGCAAAAACACGACGATGATTACTGGGAACAGGCCGGCCGTCCAATCCAGCCACCAAGGCTGCTGCAAAAGCACGGCTCTTGCATTTGCAATATCGCTTTCGACCTGTTTGATGCCTTGCCGGTTCAAGTCTTCGCTACGTTTGGCCGCTTGGGCTTCGAGCTCGGCCGCGGCCCGGTTACGCTGCGGAAGAAAATAGAAACGCTCTGCCAGCCAATACATACCCGTAACCACCGTCGCCATAAACAGCAACAGCGCAAAGTTACCCTCAATACGCCCGATGTACCAAAGACCTGCATACGCTGCAAAAGCAGCCAGCACCATAGAAGTTAAAACCTGCATCAATCTTCCACTTGCAAAATGGCCAAAAATGCCTCTTGTGGCACTTCCACCGAACCGATTTGTTTCATGCGTTTCTTGCCCGCTTTTTGTTTTTCAAGGAGCTTCTTTTTGCGCGAAATGTCACCGCCATAACACTTGGCGATCACGTTCTTGCGCAGCGCCTTGATTGTCTCACGGGCGATGATGTTGGCGCCAATGGCCGCCTGGATGGCGACGTCGTACATCTGGCGAGAGATCACCTCACGCATTTTGGCAACCACGGCCCGGCCACGGAACTGCGATTGAGAGCGATGCACGATGATCGACAGCGCATCTACCTTTTCTGAATTGAGAAGGATATCGACTTTCACCACGTCGGCGGCCCGGTACTCCTTGAACTCGTAGTCCATGGAGGCGTATCCACGCGAGACCGATTTGAGTTTGTCGAAGAAATCCAGCACGATTTCTGCCAAAGGCATTTCGTAAGTCAGCATGACCTGTCGACCGTGGTAGGCCATGTTCATCTGCATGCCCCGTTTTTGGTTGGCCAACGTCATCACGGCGCCCACATATTCTTGTGGCATATAAAGATGCACGGTGACGATGGGCTCGCGGATTTCGTCCAGCCGCCCTTGGTCGGGCATCTTGGACGGGTTCTCCACCATCTTTACAGTGCCATCGACCTGCACAATCTGGTAGACCACGCTGGGCGCGGTGGTGATCAGGTCTTGATCAAACTCTCGCTCCAGCCGTTCCTGCACAATCTCCATGTGCAACAGCCCGAGGAAGCCGCAACGGAAACCGAAACCCAGCGCCTGGCTCACTTCAGGTTCGTAGCGCAATGAAGAGTCATTGAGCTTGAGTTTTTCCAGGCTGTCACGCAGCCCCTCATACATATTGGCTTCGGTTGGGTACAAACCTGCGAAAACTTGTGGCTGAATTTCCTTGAAGCCCGGCAGCGCTTCGGTAGCGGTAGCCGCAGCGCCGCCAGTGCCCTGTTTGATCAAGGTGATGGTGTCGCCGACCTTGGCCGCCTGAAGCTCCCGGATGCCGGCGATGATGTAACCCACTTCGCCCGCCTTGAGCGATTCCCTGGGCTGGTTCGCCGGGGTAAACACGCCCAGGCCGTCAGCGTTGTAGGTAGTGCCTGTTGCCATCATCTTGATGCGGTCGCCTTTGGTCAAACTGCCGTCAACCACGCGCACCAGCATCACGACGCCAACATAGTTGTCGAACCAGCTGTCGACAATCATGGCCCGCAAGGCGCCATCAGGGTTGCCGCGCGGTGCCGGGATACGCGCCACGATGGCCTCCAGGATTTCGTCGATGCCCATGCCCGACTTCGCCGAGCAAGGAATCGCGTGACTGGCATCAATACCAATCACGTCTTCAATTTCCAGCCGAGCGTTGTCTGGGTCTGCGTTCGGCAGATCCATCTTGTTCAGCACAGGCACTACCTCAACACCTAGATCCAGGGCGGTATAACAGTTGGCAACTGTTTGCGCTTCAACCCCTTGGCTGGCATCTACAACAAGCAGCGCACCTTCACATGCGGAAAGCGAGCGCGAGACTTCATAAGAAAAATCCACGTGGCCGGGTGTGTCGATCAAGTTGAGGTTGTAAACAACACCATCTTGAGCCTTGTAATGCAGTGCTGCAGTCTGCGCCTTGATGGTTATCCCACGCTCTTTTTCGATATCCATCGAGTCCAGAACTTGCGCCTGCATCTCGCGTTCCTGAAGGCCACCGCAACGTTGAATGAGACGATCTGCCAAAGTTGATTTGCCGTGGTCAATGTGCGCAATGATCGAAAAATTTCTGATGTGATTCATCAACGATGGGCTTCAAGTGATTGAATTAAAACGGCTGAGACAAGAAAAAAGGGCGCGTCGAGTAAAGACGCGCCCTGAACCAACAATCTTTGGCAACTGCGAAAGCTGGAACTTCATTGTAGGCAAAACCGGCAGGAAACATAGCCCCGAAAACACCACATGGGGGTCGTTGCGACCTAGCAACATGGATTTTATGCACAACTTATTCACAATTATCTTTAATAAGCTCAGGACAACATGTGGGCGATCTGTGGATCGATGAATATTCGATTCACTTCTTCCCATGATATGAATTTTGGCAATCCTATATGCCAATCATTTGGATTACGGGGGCTTCATTCTACCAAAACCCATCAAAGCAACTTCCAAATGTTAGCGGTTGCATACTTATATTCCCACCCAATGGGGTCAAAAATATATTTTGAGTTTGAGAATTTCGACGGTCACTTGGACAAAAACCCCCAATCCCTTCCAGGACTTGGGGGTTTTGGGAACCGTTACGGCTCAACGTGTAGGTCGAATCAACGCGTATTGCGCCCATTCGCCGCGCCTGAACAGCACATTGACAGGCTTTAACTTATCAATTTTGGCGACCGCTGAATCGAATTCTTTCACTGTCGCCACTTCGACATTGGCAATGGCCACAATAAAGTCACCCTCTCGCAGGCCTGCCCGCGACGCACCGTCAATCGCTGCTTCGACCTTGACGCCACCTTTGAGTTTCGCCTGAGCGCGCTGGGCTTCAGTCAAGTCGCTCACGGTCAGCCCCAGCGCTAGAGCAGCAGCCGATGTTTTGGGCTTTTCCTCACGCTCTGGCGTGCGCCGTGCGACGACGCGCTCGGGTTCGATTTCAGCGACAACAACAGACAACTCTTTGGTGGCCCCTCGACGGAAGACGGTCAAGTTGCTCCGCGTGCCGGGTTTAACCGCTCCCACGATACGTGGCAAGTCACCCGATTTTTCAATTGTTTTGCCCTCAAACTTGGTAATGATGTCACCGGCTTCCACACCGCCCTTCTCTGCTGGCGAGCCAGACTCGACACCGCGCACCAAGGCACCTTGGGGCTTGCCAAGACCAATCGACTCAGCGACGTCTTTGGTCACCTGGTCAATTTGCACACCAATGCGACCACGCGTGACGCGCCCGCTGGTGCGTAACTGGTCACTGACCCTCACCGCTTCGTCCATGGGAATGGCAAAAGAGATGCCCATAAACCCGCCGGAGCGAGAATAAATCTGACTGTTGACACCGACTACCTCACCGCGCATGTTAATTAGCGGCCCGCCAGAATTGCCAGGGTTGATTGCCACATCCGTTTGGATGAATGGCAAATAGTCGCCGGTGTCGCGCTGTTTGGCACTGACAATGCCCGCCGTCACGGTGTTATCCAAGCCAAACGGTGAACCAATGGCCATCACCCACTCGCCGACTTTAAGTCGGCTGACATCACCTACTTTGACCGCTGGCAGGCCTGAGGCATCGATTTTGACAACCGCAACATCAGTGCGTTTGTCCGAACCTATGATTTTGGCTCGAAACTCACGTTTGTCTGTCAGAGTCACCAACACTTCATCAGCGCCATCCACCACATGCGCGTTGGTCATGATGTAACCGTCAGCCGTCAGAATGAAACCGGAGCCAACGCCACGCGGGGTTTCTTCATCCTGAGGCTGCTGCGGCCGGTTTTGACGCGGGGCCTGGCGCGGCATATTGGGCAAATTCGGGATAGGCACACCGAAGCGCCGGAAAAACTCCAGCATTTCTTCATCGACACCACCTCCACCGCCCTGGGCGGGACGCGATGAGGTCTTCTCGAGCGTACGAATATTCACGACGGAGGGACCCACCTGTTCCACCAATTCAGTGAAGTCTGGAAGTCCCCGAACGCCTTGCGCAGAGGCAGACGTTATCGTCGGGCCGGCCGGCAAAAACCAGGCTGTGGCTGCAACTGCAACCACGCCAAAAAGTACACGCAATTTTTTTGAATCAACTACAAACATTTTCAACCTTTCACGGACAGGGTTCAAATACGGACTTCAGGCACCTCATGCCCTGAGTACCCCAAGCTGGGGGAGTACATCGGTATATGAATTCATGAAACGCACTTAGTTCAGACGCCGATGACAAAAGAGGTAAAAAACCGAACTCTTTCACGCAAGCTCTCGAATAGGGCCCTATTTTTTGCGCTCAAGCCCCTGCGCAAAACCCGACAGCGTCAAGCTGGGCACTTCCCCCACCACAGTCAACCACCACTCCGAGGATTTTTCGTTGCTTCGGTCGCCAAGTTTGCGCGTCAAGGATTTGGTGGCCCCCATCGACACCAGCCCTTCCTGAGTGTGACGCAGGCGGTCATAACTTTCGACAAAAAGGGAGACAGACGCCAAACCGTCCGAGAATATCCATTGCATGGCATTTTCCTGCGGTACACCCTCACCCCGGTTAACGACCCGTTTAAAACAACTCATCGGCTTGAACCCGGCAATGGGTGCCTTGAGAATCCAACCTTCGGCCAAGGCGGTAGTTTTCGCCAAATCGGGCTTGGAAACCCGATACCCATCCACATTGGCCATCATCTGGCCCAATTTGCTCATGCTCACCGGTGCGTCGAGCTGTAGCTCAGAAAAGGCCGCTTGCTCCAGCACCCGCCCATCCGTATCCAATGTCTGGAGCTTCACGACCAAGCCGGTTTTCCGTTCACTCCAGACGCGGTACCCAAAACGAAGATTGTCTTTGGCAACTAAATGCACAACGTCAGCGTCGAACCCGGCAACACGCTCAATGCCAACCTGTTTGGCGACATAAAACTGCGCAATGGACGAATCCGCCGTTTTGAGCATCGTGGGAAACAGCCCCAGTGTTTCGCGCTTTTCAGAAAGCGCCGTTTTGTTTTCCACGTTGAAGGTGATCACTTCATCGTTGCGCCGGAAGGTGGAGCGCGGTGCGCCGGTGAGTGATTCCACCCGTTCCATTTGTTGCTCGCCGTCGCAGATGTGCCAAATGCGCGCGCTGGCCATCGTATTCGCCGAGGAAACTACAAATGTCCCGACATAGGCGCGCTTGCGGGATGCCTCATGCATACGCATGAGCCACTCTGAAATACCGCGCTCGGCGCCCTTGCCATCAGGTGCGATGGTCGTGCCAACCGTCGGTGGGGCAACAGGTGCACCCTGCCCCGCGACACAGACGACGCTCCAAGCGAGCGCGGCAGCAGCCAGAACCCGTTGAAACGAAGTCGTCACTTCGATGGACCCTCAAAAGTGGCATTGCGCAAAAATCCGGCAGGCATTTGCAAGGCGGATGTTCCGCCAAACTGCTTGTGAGCGGCCAGCAATGCGTCAAGATTGGGGTCGCGAATCATCACCTGGGGCTCGACAGCCACCGTCGGCGCATTGGATTGCACATTAGTTGCTGGCGCATTGGCGATCTGTTTAACCGGCACAACTTGACTCGGCGTACTCGAATTGGCCAGCTGCGTGGAAAAACCGCTGCTCAAATCAGACCATGTCCCCCAAGTCACGGCAGCGACCGCCGCCAAAGAGGCAAATCCGGCCACCATTTTCCAGCGAAAATTCGAGGCATTGGCGCTGTTTCGCCCTTGGGGTTGTTCTGCAACGACCAAAGACGCCATCTCTGTCCGCCGCGTATCCGCAGAGGACCAATCGGGAATTTGTGCCAGCTCAAAACGTTGGCGAAAACGATCCACAAAGGCTGGGTCTGCAGCTACACCCGTCGATGCACCAAACCGCAATACGTCGCCGATCAAATGATTGATCTGCCAAGCATTTCGGGTTTCGCCCTCTTCTTGCGCAAATTCCACGGCGCGGGCAAATGCGTCGCTATGCAGACGGCCATCCATCAAATCAGAGGCCATCTCTCGATATTCGAGTCCGTCCAGTTTGGTCATCATCTTTTCCTCAGCATACTACTTTGCGACTCGGCATTCGCCAAGCGCTTCCTGCAATCACCCCAACTTTGGCATCTTGGCTCACCACCGCTTTCCAGCCTGGTTTTCGAGCAATGGTTTGACTTTGCCTGATATTGCCTCCCGCGCCCGAAAAATTCGCGATCTCACGGTGCCAATCGGACAATTCATTGCGACGGCAATCTCTTCATAACTCAATCCTTCAATTTCCCTCAAAGTTACCGCTTGTCGAAGATCTTCAGGCAACTCCAGCAGGGCGGCATTGACAACCGCCGCGATTTCGGTCGCCGCGTACAAGGATTCGGGCGTGTCCTCCGTACTTTGTTCAATTCCAGGCAAATTAGTTTCATCGTCGTGGTCTTTTTGAAAGTAGCTCTCAGAAACCGTCGGATCCCTTTTGAGCTCCATCAAGGCTTTTTTGGCGGTATTGACCGCAATTCGGTACAGCCAGGTATAAAACTGTGCGTCACCACGAAACTGATGCAGCGCGCGATACGCACGGATGAAGGTGTCTTGAGCGATGTCTTCCACCAGATCGACATCACGCACCATGCGTCCAATGAGCCGCTGAATGCGCCGCTGATATTTGATCACCAGCAATTCAAAGGCCCTTTGATCCCCCCCTAAGGTGCGCTCTACCAGCAGCAAGTCACTGTCGTTGGGGGTCACTGCAATGGGAATCTCGGAGCCCGTCATGCAGCTTCCTTTTGCTGCATTGACGTTCTGGCTAAGGACTTCTTTTTTGGAGCTCTGGGCCGGGCATAAAGTGCCCGTCGCAACGCGGGCCACTGGGGCTTAGCCGTTGCCCCATCAAGCCAAAAGGTCACCCGCTTCCCGCCCGACAGGTCAAACCGCACCAAGAGAGCTGCCTGAAGATCCAAAAGTACGGAGACACCGGACAAGGTATGAACATCCCTGGAATCCGAGTCCAAAGCAGTGAACACCCATTTTTGACGATCCCAGCGAAGCGTTCCGACCCAACTTTGACGCCATTGCCATGCTGCTGAAAAGCCACCGACGAGCATCAAGGCGGCCATCCCGACAAATTCCCAAACAGGGCGATTGAACAACACCAACCAATAGACGACGGCCAAGCTTCCTGTAGTCCAAAGCAAGGCCAATACCTGCCCGTAAATCCAGGAACGCCCTACCGGGAAGAGGACCGCCGGCGCGTTATACATGGACGAAATTCAAAGCGTGGAACTGAGCGACCAAGGGGCTAGCAAGAGCGGGAAACCTCAGAGGCGTTTGAAGACGAGCGTACCGTTGGTTCCACCGAAGCCGAAATTGTTTTTCACGGCCACATCGATCTTCACATCTCGTGCGACATTGGCGCAATAGTCCAAATCGCATTCCGGGTCTTGGTTGAAGATGTTGATGGTGGGCGGCACCTTCTGGTGATGCAAGGCCATCACCGTAAAGACCGATTCAATGCCGCCTGCGCCGCCCAGCAAATGGCCGGTCATGGACTTGGTGGAGCTGACGACCATCTTTTTGGCATGTTCACCCAAAGCCGCCTTGATGGCATTGGTTTCGTTGATATCTCCCAATGGCGTTGACGTGCCGTGGGCGTTCAGGTAATCGACCTGGTCGGGGTTGACCGCCGCATTTTTCAGGGCAACGACCATCGCACGGCGTGGGCCATCCATATTCGGTGCAGTCATGTGACCGGCGTCCGCGCTCATGCCAAAACCGGCCAGTTCAGCGTAAATTTTGGCACCCCTGGCCTTGGCATGTTCATATTCTTCAAGCACCATGACACCCGCGCCCTCACCCAGTACAAAACCGTCACGGTCTTTGTCCCAGGGACGGCTGGCGGTTTTTGGATCGTCGTTGCGGGTAGAAAGCGCCCGCATGGCGGCAAACCCGCCAATGCCCAGCTGTGACACGGTGGCTTCTGCACCACCGGCAATCATGACATCGGCGTCGCCATATTCGATCATGCGCCCGGCTGTGCCGATGCTGTGCAAGCCTGTCGTGCAGGCCGTGACAATCGCGATATTGGGGCCTTTAAAGCCGAATTTCATCGATACGTGGCCGGAAATCATGTTGATGATCGACGCCGGGACAAAAAACGGCGAAACCCGCCGTGGCCCTTTGTTGACCAATTCATCCCGCGTCGCCTCAATCAAAGGCAAACCACCGATACCCGAACCAATATTGCAGCCGATACGAACCGCAAGCTCTTCGCTCAAAGCGTCGCCCGTTGGCAAACCGGCATCCGCCACCGCCTGGCAAGCCGCCGCAAAGCCCAGATGGATGAAGCGATCCATGTGGCGCGCTTCCTTCTCAGGCATATAGTCGCCAATTTTGAAATCTTTGACTTCGCCGGCAATCTTGCAGGCGTAGTTGGCAGGGTCAAAACTCTGGATGGTGTCGATACCCGACTGACCCGCCAGCAAGCTCGACCACGAATCGGCCACAGTATTACCGACAGGGCTGATACAACCGAGCCCGGTAACGACGACGCGACGCCTGCTCATCGAACCATCAGGCTTTTTGATGGCTCGTGGCGTAGTCCACGGCGTTTTGCACGGTCGTGATCTTCTCGGCGTCTTCGTCCGGAATTTCGATGCCGAACTCGTCTTCCAGCGCCATCACCAGCTCCACGGTGTCGAGCGAATCAGCGCCGAGGTCTGCGACGAAGGCTTTTTCATTGGTCACCTGGGATTCTTCAACGCCGAGTTGCTCGGCAATGATTTTTTTAACGCGTGTTTCGATATCGCTCATGAAATCCCTCAAAGGGTTGTAAAAGAATCCGCAATTCTAGCTGTGCCATGGGATGTTTCCACAATCATTGCCACCGGGCGGATCAACCAGTTTTTTCATTCCGTTTTCAAATCATTCGTGAACTAGGCGCACCGAGGAAGACAGTGCTTCAACACAGTGAGGATGTGCAACTTGGTTGACGGACGATTTGGAAACAGATTCACATATACATACCACCGTTGACGTGCAACTCCTGCCCCGTCACATAACCCGCCTCGGGCGATGCCAAAAAAGCCACCATATGGGCGACATCAGCCGGTTTGCCAAGATGGCCCAGGGGAATTTGGCTTAAAAGTGCTTTTTGCTGCTCTTCAGCCAACGCGGCGGTCATGTCAGTTTCGATAAACCCAGGCGCCACACAATTGACCGTGACGTTGCGCGAGCCCAACTCGCGCGCCAGAGCGCGGGTCATGCCGGCCACACCCGCTTTGGCGGCCGCATAGTTGACCTGACCAGCATTGCCAGATGCCCCGACGACCGAAGTTATGTTGATGATGCGGCCATAACGCTGCTTCATCATGGTGCGCATGACGGCGCGGCTCATGCGGAAAACCGCCTTGAGATTAGTGTCGATCACAGCGTCCCAGTCGGCATCCTTCATGCGCATGGCCAAGTTGTCACGGGTGATACCCGCGTTGTTGACCAAAATGTGCAGTCCACCATGGTCTTTGCACACGGCATCGATGAGCGTCTCTGCCAATTGCGCGTCGTTGACGTTCAGATTTTTGCCGCTGCAGCCCGGAAATCCGGCCAACGCTGTCGTAATTTTGGCAGCGCCTTCATCCGAGGTGGCGGTGCCCGTCACTTTGACACCGGCCCGCGCGAGTTGCAGCGCAATAGCTGCGCCAATGCCGCGCGACGCACCCGTCACCAACGCTACTTGTCCAGCCAGTTTTAACTCATTCATCTATTTAGAGGTTCAATTTTCAGGTGCTCAACTCTGATTTGGTTAGCTGCGTGCGGACTTCGGCCAGGCTGGCCGGGTCAAACATCGGCAGGCCGCTCATCTCGGCGTCAATACGTTTGACCAAACCGGCCAGCACCTTGCCGGGGCCACATTCGACCAAAGTCGGAATGCCGCGGGCTTTAATGGCCGCCACACATTCCACCCAGCGCACAGGGCCAAACGCCTGCCGGTACAGCGCGTCGCGGATTTTGTCGGCATCCATTTCCAGCGCGACGTCAATATTGTTGATCAGGGCGATGGTGGGCTCTGCAAACTCGGTCGCCTCCAGCCGCTCGCGCAGTTTGTCAGCCGCTGGTTTCATCAGGCTGGCGTGAAACGGCGCGGAAACCGGCAAAGGCAAGGCGCGTTTGGCACCCTGGGTCTTGAGCACCTCGCAGGCTTTTTCGACCGCTGCTTTGCTGCCCGCGATCACCGTTTGAGAGGGATCGTTGAAATTCACCGCTTCTACAGTTTCATTGACATTTAGGCTACCCAAAGCCCGCATTTCCTTGGTCACGTCTGCGCAAGCAGCTATAACTTTGGAAGCATCCATTCCCAGCACGGCGGCCATCGCACCGACACCCACCGGCACCGCCTGCTGCATGGCTTCGGCACGGAAGCGCACCAGCGGCACGGCCTGGGTCAACGTCAATGCCCCCGCCGCAACCAAGGCAGAGTATTCACCCAAAGAGTGGCCAGCCACGGC
>JANOXL010000271.1:0-14806 GCA_031418395.1 Rhodoferax sp.
CGATTACGGCCTTGCGAGATAGTGACGCGGTACCAGCAGTTGGAGCCCTCACCGCCGCCATCTTCAATGCTGCCAAAACGCGCCATGCCGTCGTCCAGGTTCACACCGTCGAGCAATTTTTGTTTTTCTTCGCGGCTCAAATTCCCCAATACGCGCACGGCGTATTCGCGTTCCAGGCCAAACCGCGGGTGCATCAGGTTGTTGGCCAATTCGCCCGAGCTGGTAAAGAGCAAAAGGCCTTCGGTGTTGAGATCAAGGCGCCCTACAGACTGCCACTTGCCCTGATACAGCTTGGGCAACCTGCGAAAAACGGTGGGGCGGTTTTGGGGATCGTCGTGGGTGACGACTTCACCAGCGGGCTTGTGATAAGCGATGACACGCGGCGGCGGTGGGTCGATGCGAAAACGGATCGGTTTGCCATTGACCTTGACGTGGTCACCAAACTGTATTCGTTGTCCAATGTGCGCCGGCTCGTTGTTGACGGTTATGCGGCCCTCCAGGATGAGTTGCTCCATCTCGAGGCGCGAACCCATCCCCGCCTGGGCCAGCACTTTGTGCAATTTGGGCGACTCAGCCTGCGGCAACAAAACACGTTTGGGGGGGGCCAGGTCTTCAACGGTTTGCTCAACATCAAACTGGCCGGATACCACCTCGGCAAAAAGGTTGCCCTCAGAGTGTTCGGAAGGCGGCTTATCTGCAGACATAGCGGGTGCCAAATCGGGCGGCAAATCGGACGGCAAATCAGGCTGAGTGGCGGGGGCCACGGCAGGCGTTAAAACGGACTGCGGCAGCCCCTCAATGGCCTCTGCGGGAACTACAGAAAGTGCCGATTCGGCAGAAGAGTCAATGGTCATACAAGGTATCGCTAATTAATCTTAGGCACTGCCCTCAGGCGCTGGTTGCGCCCGGGCCTGACTGACATCATCAGAGGTGAATTCGCCTGAACTGGTAAGTTCAGCGCCAAGTTCAGCTCCGACTTCGCCTGTTGCGTTACTGCTGTCGCCGGGCACCAGATTTTCGATGTCGTCAAAACCTGGCAAACGATCCGTTTCGGCGCTGGGCTGAACGGCATCCTCTTGAGCACCCAATGCGGCCAACGCATCCGTCTGCCGGGTAGTGTCGTCCAACAGGGGCAACTGATCGAGCGAAGTCAAACCCAGATCGTCCAGAAATTGCCGCGTGGTGGCAAACAACGCGGGGCGGCCCACAGTTTCCCGGTGGCCAATGACCTCGACCCAACCGCGGTCTTCGAGCTGCTTGAGAATCATTGAGTTGATCGTCACACCCCGGATGTCTTCCATGTCAGCCCGAGTGGCGGGCTGGCGATAGGCAATGATGGCCAGCGTCTCCAGAGTGGCACGAGAATAACGCGGCGGCTTTTCAGGGTGCAGGCGATCCAGGTAATGTCGCATTTCAGGGCGGCTTTGGAACCGCCAGCCATTGGCGACACACACGAGTTCGACGCCGCGCTGCGTCCAACTTAGTTGAAGCTGTTCCAACAGCGCGCGCACTGAATCAGAGGTCAACTGATCGTCAAACAGGCTGCGCAGCTCTTTCAAAGATAGCGGCAACGGGGCGCAAATCAGGGCAGTTTCAAGTATGCGTTTGGCATCCACCGAGTTCATGGCGACAAAGGTTCCAAGGAAGTGCCTTCAAGGCATGGTTTCAGGCGTGACAGACGGGGCAGACACAGGCTCAAATCAGAAGCAGTTCTACAGAATTCAAAAGCACCGGTAGACCTTCAGGAACCACACAGGGTGAAAAGGAGGGACATGGACACCAAGCCAGAATCTGCTGGGTTCTGCTGGGTGTCAGTGACTGGGGCCAATCGGCAGGAAGTGACTTGGCTCAGGACTCAGCCCGTGACCGAGTGAGTCAACAGTCGTCAGCAGCACGGGCACGTGGCCTGATCGCTCAAAGTCAACCCTCTAAGTCAACCGTCAAACTTCATTGTAGCTGAGCCCGCAGCGCACTAAAAGTGCCACCAAATCGCCCGGAAGCGGCACGTGAAACCGCATGGGCTGTAACGTCACCGGATGTTCAAACGACAGCCGACTGGCATGCAAAGCTGGGCGACCCGGGTTCGCAATCAGCGCGCCGCCGTAAAGCTCGTCATCGATCAATGGGCAGCCAATGGACGCCATGTGAACGCGGATTTGGTGGGTGCGCCCCGTATGCAGCGTGCATTTGACCAGGCTCGCGGCCGCTGATGATTGCATCAATTCAAACGTCGTTTTGGCCGGCTTGCCAACGTCCCGTGCGGTATCGACCACGGCCATGCGCAGCCGGTTGCGCGGGTCACGGCCTATGGGCGCTTCGACATCGCGGGTATTCGGGCCAGGCCAGGTTTTGGCCGTCACGGCCAGGTAGTGGCGATTGACCTCACGGCTCGCAATCATCTTGACCAAGGCATCCATCACTTGCCTGCTGCGGGCGACCACCATCAGGCCGCTGGTATTTTTGTCCAGGCGATGTACGATTCCGGCGCGCGGCAAGGTACTCGCGATGGCATCCAGTGCGAGCAAACCATTGAGCAATGTACCGCTCCAATTTCCGGGGGCCGGATGCACCACCAAGCCCGCTGGTTTGTTGACGACCAGCAGGTGCTCATCCTGAAACACGATGGGGAAATCAATCTGCTCCGCCCGAAACGCCTGGCTTTGTGGTGTCGGACGCAACTCAATACAGCCCCGCTGCCCGGCGCGCATGCGTTGGGCGGGTTTACTTGTCGCTTTGCCATCGACTTCAACACAACCCGCATCGATCAGCTGACGCAGGTAGCTGCGGGAAAACTCGGGCACCAACGCCGCCATGGCCTGGTCCAAGCGTGAGCCGTGTAAAGCTTTGTCAATCGCGAAGTCGCGCCGCTCAGTGTCCGCAACAATTTCGGCTCCTTCTTCAGAGTCGGGCTTGATCGGGTCGGCCGATATAATCAAATCGCGTCCCTTCTTGAAAGTTGTTTGCAATGCGTCATGCCAAATTATCGGGTTTTTATGCCATTTTGATGGCATTGTTGTGGAGTGCCGTTCTCGGCGTTTTGGCGGCCTGCTCTACTACGGAAATTGACCGTACTGCCAATATGAGCCCGAATCGGATTTATGCCGAAGCCAAAGAAGAGATGAGTGGCGGCGCGTTCGACAAGGCGATCGTCTTGCTGGAAAAACTGGAAGGCCGCGCTGCAGGTACACCTCTGGCGCAACAGGCGCAGCTGGATAAGGCCTATGCCCGTTACAAGGCTAACGAGTCGGCCGAAGCCTTGGCCACGATAGAGCGTTTCATGAAGTTGCACCCGGCCAGCCCCGCGCTGGACTACGCGTTGTACCTCAAGGGCATCATCAATTTCAATGACGACCTGGGCTTGTTTTCCTTCATCACGCGGCAAGACTTGGCAGAGCGCGACCAAAAAGCCTCCAAAGAGTCTTTTGAAGCCTTCAAGGAGTTGGCCACGCGCTTCCCGGAATCGCGCTACACCCCCGACGCCCGTTTGCGCATGTCCTACATCATCAATTCCCTGGCGCAGTACGAGGTGCATGTAGCGCGTTACTACTTCAACCGCGGCGCCTACCTGGCTGCAGTGAATCGCGCGCAGGCCGCTTTGACCGAATACCGCGCGGTGCCAGCGCTCGAGGAAGCCCTGTTTATCGTTTACCGCTCTTATGAGGCCTTGGGTTTCGCCGATTTGCGCGATGATGCCAAGCGGGTACTTGAAAAGTCCTACCCTCAAAGTGAGTATTTGACCAAAGGGTTCAAAACGGGATCTGATCCGTGGTGGAAGTTGTGGTGACCGTTTTACCTGGCGACTGGGTGAGTTGGTGAAGGGCCTCCTCAAACGCGTTTTGTGTTGCCAGTGCCCGCATGGGCGGCAGAGCCGCCATCAACCTGCGACCGTAAGACATCGTGGCCATCCGGCTGTCGCACACAACAAGTATTCCTTGATCTGACTCGCGCCGGATCAACCTGCCCGCGCCTTGCTTCAATGCCACGGCAGCCTCCGGCAAAAAATAATCGCGAAACGCGCTACGCCCGCTTTGCTCCAGGCGGTTTGAACGGGCCTCAACCAGCGGATCGTTGGGAGGCGGAAACGGCAGTTTGTCAATCACCACCAATTGCAAGGCGTCGCCAGGCACATCCACTCCCTCCCAGAACGAGGCCGAGGCGACCAGGATACAGGGTCGCCGTCCTATTGAGCTTCCTTCGCGAAAGCGATCCAACAGTTCACGTTTCGGGCTTTGGCCCTGGGCCAAAACTTCGATGGATCCGGATTCCTTGAAATTTTCTGCCAGGGCAGCTGCAATTGCTCGTAAAGCACGCAAAGTGGTCGTCAACACGAGCGTGCGGCCTCCGATGGTTTGGGCCGCCCGCGCCACCAAATCGGAAACCCGCGCGCTGTGCGTAGCCTCTGAAGGTTTTGGAAAATCCCTAGGCACATAGACGGCAGCTTGATTCGGGTAGTCAAAGGGGCTCTCAACAGTTAGGATTTGCGCCTCCGCCAGCCCGCAGGGCTCGGTGAACCACGACAGTTTGGCATCGTCTCCCAAAGTGGCCGAGGTGAAAATCCACGACTTCGACGCCCCGTCCGCCGGAGTTTGCCCAAGTAGTTTGTCTTTCACCGTCGCCGCGATATCCAGTGGCGACTCCACAAGGCGCAACTGCATGCCCACATCGAGCCAGCGCACGGAACCTTCAGCGCAAGGCTGTGCAAAGGCGGCAATTCTCGCGCCCAGCATACGATTGCGCTCAGCAAGGCGCACAAAATCAGGAGCCACTTCAGCGACCACTTCAAGCGCCTTCAAGGCGTTGCCCAGCGCTACATCAATTTCCGCCAGGGCCTCACGCCAGGCATCTTCGTGGATGGTTTCAGGCGCGGCGGAAATCCAGCGCACTTTTGTACCCTGGAATTGTTTGCCAGCCAGCATACGCAGGTCTCGCGTCGCTTTTTCAAGGGACGCGGCTATTTCCTGCCAATTGGACAGCCCACGCGCCAGCGTCAAACCCGTGGCTAGCAGGTCGTTGGTGTAGTCCAGCAACTGGCTGGTGGAAACAAATTGCCCCAGAAACTGAACACCGGTTTCATTGAGCTGATGCGCTTCGTCAAAGATGACAGTGTTGACAGTGGGCAGCAGCTCCGCCATCCCGGATTCACGTACCGCAAGATCAGCAAAAAAGAGATGGTGGTTGATCACCACCACATCTGCTGCCATAGCTTCACGCCGGGCCAGGTTGACATGGCAGGCACGGAACTTCGGGCACTGTGAACCGAGGCAATTTTCGCGGTTGGAAGTCACCAAAGGGATGATGGGTGACCGCTCATCAAGGCCCGGCAACTCTGCCAAATCGCCAGTGCGAGTCGACTGCGCCCATTTTTCAATGCTGGCCAAGGCCCGTTGCGACACGCGTTCGGCGGTTCCTACCGATTCATGGGCCAATTCAAGCCGGTGCAAACACAGATAACTCGCACGCCCTTTGAGCAATGCCGCTTTGATGGGCAAGCCAAGCGCCTTGACCAAAAGTGGCAGGTCGCGCCCGAAAAGTTGATCTTGAAGGTTCTTTGTTGCCGTCGATACCAGTACCCGTTTGCCACTGAGCAAAGCAGGAATGAGGTAAGAGTATGTTTTGCCGACGCCGGTGCCAGCTTCGACGACCAGAACCCCGCCGTTTTGAATGGTTTGCGCGACCTGCAGCGCCATGTGGATTTGACCCTCGCGGGCGCGAAACTCCGGCACATATTGGCTTAGGCGGCCGTGCACACCAAAAACGTCTTCGACCCAATGCACCAAACTCATGGGTCAGGCGGGCTCGTCTGGCGTGAGTTCCCGCTCGATCCTGGCCAATTCGTCGCGCAATGCGAGGCGACGCTTCTTCAGCCGCCGGAACATCAACTCGTCCAATGGAGAAACTTCGCTCAATTGGTCAATCATGGCGTCCAAATCGGCATGCTCCATGCGCAGCTCGATCAGATGGCGTGTGAGCGAATGCAGGTTGGCGTCCATCAAATTGGGGAAAGTGCCCAGACAGGCTGGTCTAATCAATGCGCCAGCGTGGCTGACTTAGTTCGATAATACGGGAATTACGCGGCAATTTCGACTAATTCGCGGTCAAGGCAACAACTATGTTCAAAGGTTATCGACTCACCGCATCAACCGGCATCCACAAGGGTGACCGTGACTACCAGCAAGACCAGGTGGCTCTGCTCAATCACGCCCGCGTTAACGGGTGCATTTTGGCCATTGTCGCCGATGGCATGGGCTGGCGCAGCGGCGGGCGCAAGGCGTCTGACCAGGTGATGCTGACAGCCAAACAGTTGTTCGAACGTTATTCGCCTGATGTAGACGACGCCTCATCCATGCTCCAGCAACTGGTGCAGGAGGCGCACGTCGTGATCAAACTGACCGCGATCTCCGCAGAGGAAGAACCTCATAGCACCGTTGCCGCATTCTTGATCAACCCTGGCGGTGATTGCCATTGGGTGCATGCCGGCGATTCGCGTGTTTACCACTACCACGGCAGCAAGTTTGTCAAACGTACGCTCGATCACTCCTACGTGCAAACGCTCGTCAACCGGGGCGAACTCACCGAGGAGCAGGCGAATGTCCACCCCCAATCCAATATCCTGATGGGCTGCTTGGGAACTGAAAACGACCCAACGGTCGATATCCACTTCATTCCGAAACTACGTGCTGGCGATGTGCTGATGGCCTGCAGCGACGGTGTCTGGCATTATTTCAATAGCAACGAGATAGGCTCGGTTCTATCGACGTTGACGGCGCGTGAAGCTACGGAGTTTCTGATTGAGAAAGCCCGCAGTCGCGGCCAAGGCGGCGGGGACAACCTTTCGCTGGTGATTGTCAAACTGGAACCGTTGACAACCTGATCGCTAAGCGGTGTCAGAAGTAATGGCGCACTTGGGCGCTTAGGCTAATTACTTCAAAACCGGTGATTTTGCGTCCAGCGGCGCGGGGGTTGCCGGTTTAGAGGCGGCATTCGGTTTTGCGTCGGCTGCTTTTCGCTCTGCGGCAGCCTTAAGTTTTAACTCGTAGTCGCGGCGATTGTTGTCAGCTTCGTGCTGTTTTGCCGCCCGCTCACGTTCGGCCTCGCGTTGCGCTTGCCTCCGCGCTGCATAGTCTTTGAGACGGGCCACCGACTCTTCTTGCGCTCTGGCACGTTCGGCGGCTTTAGATTCAAGCGCCTCCAGCCGCTTACCTTGGTCCGCCTGCGCTTCCAGCAACCGCTTTTCCACTGCTCGGAGGGCTTCTGGTGACGTTTTCTCTTCGCTTCTGGAAATTTGCTCAGCGCCGCGACGCCTCGCCTCATTGGCATTGATCGAAAGCTCCTGCCGGCGAAGGTCGGCCGCAATCTCCCTGCGCTGCAGCCTCGCGCGGCCCAAGCAATCGTTGACGGCAAATTGCTGGTAGCAGGCGACCTCGCGCTGGGCATACTGCTCCTCTGCCAGACGACGCTCAGCGCGGATGCGGGCGCGTTCGCTATCCACCAATTTATCAGGCTCGTTCTGCTGCGCTTGCGCCAGGGCCGCGTTGACAAAAACAACAAGCGCCATGGCCTGAGAAAAAACGCTTTTCATGTCAGACGGGCATCCACCAGTCGCCGGTCCAAATCCAGGAACTCCTGCGACTGCATTTCATGAAGCCGTGACGCCGTGCGCGGGAACTCATGGGCAAGTGGGCCTTCCAAATACAAGAGCTCGGGCGCAACTTCTGCCGACAGGATCAATTTCACCCGGCGATCGTAAAGCACGTCCACGAGCCAGGTAAATCGCCGTGCGTCAGAGGCCATGCGCACAGACATTTGCGGCACGTCACTAAGCAACACCGTGTGGAATTGGGTGGCAATTTCAAGGTAGTCATTTTGCGAGCGCGGGCCGCCGCACAAAGTTTTGAAATCAAACCATACGACGCCCCCAGCCCTGCGGCGTGCATGGATTTCACGCGCCTCGATGTGCAGGGTCGGACTATCGTCATCGGTTTCGGCGAGTTGTTCAAATGCATCCCGCATGTGAGCGTCAGCGTCTGCGCCAAGTGGGCAATGGTAGAGTTTCAACCGCTCCAGCGTGCGACGCCGGTAGTCAACGCCATTGTCGACATTGACAACCTCCAGCCGAGCATTCAGCAAGTCGATGGCGGGCAAGATTCTGTCCCGGTGCATCCCGCCGGGGTAAAGGTCATCGGGCCTGAAATTGGAGGTTGTGACCAAGCCGACACCGTTGTCAAACAATGCGGCCAAGAGGCGGTGCAAGATCATTGCATCGGTGATGTCCGCTACATGGAACTCGTCGAAACAAATCAGCCGGTGCTTTTTGGCCATACGCTTGGCCAGCACATCCAGCGGATTTACCGTGCCTTGAAGGCCCGCGAGCTCTCGGTGGACTTCACGCATGAATTCGTGAAAATGCAGCCTTGACTTTTTGTGCAACGCCACTTCGTTGAAGAAACAGTCCATCAGGAAACTCTTGCCACGGCCCACCCCGCCGTAAAGGTAAACCCCGCGTGGAATCTCAGGCCGGTTGATCAGTTTCTTAAAAGCGCTGGAGCGTGCAGCCTTGTAGGCGGCCCAGTCGGCGGCGCAGCGATCCAGCACGTCCACGGCCCTGAGCTGGGCCGGGTCTGGCGCAAACCCACGCGCATTCAACTCCCGCTTGTAAGCCGCCCGAACGCTCAAAACCATTGCCCTGGTTTGCCGAAAACGCTATATTTAGTATAGCTTAACTGGCTTATTGTTCGATACTTGCAGGCCATTTTGGCTTACGAATCTCAAAAATTCAGCGTGCGCTTGTCTACGGCCAAAGCGGCCTCCTTGACGGATTCGCCCAAGGACGGATGGGCGTGACAAATACGCGCAATATCTTCGCTGCTGGCGCGGAACTCCATCGCCATCACACATTCGGCAATCAGCTCACTGGCTTGTGGACCCACGATGTGAACACCTAAAATTTCATCGGTAGTAGCGTCAGCCAGCATTTTGACCATACCGGTGGTATCGCCCAAGGCACGGGCGCGGCCATTGGCGAGGAATGGAAAAGTACCGGCCTTGTAGGCACGATTTTCGGCTTTTAGCTGCTGCTCGGTTTGGCCCACCCAGGCGATTTCAGGGGACGTATAAATCACCCAGGGCACGGTATTGAAGTTGACGTGCGGGTGTTGTCCGGCGATTCGCTCGGCAACGGCGACGCCTTCTTCCTCGGCCTTGTGCGCCAGCATGGGTCCACGCACCACATCGCCCACGGCCCACACATTGGGCAGATTTGTCCTGCAATCGCTGTCGACAACGATCGCACCGCGCTCGTCGAGTTTCAAGCCCACCGCCTCGGCATTCAAACCCGTGGTGTTTGGCACACGACCGATGGACACGATCAGCGTATCGACGTCCAGCGACTGTGCGTCGCCTTTGGCATTGACGTAAGCGATGGACACGCCTTTAGCTGAAGACTTGATGTCACCCACTTTGACGCCCAGTTCGATTTTCAATCCCTGCTTGTCGAAGGCCTTTTTGGCCTCTTTGGCGACCTGCTCATCAACTGCGCCGAGGAACGTGGGCAAGGCCTCGAGCACCGTGACTTCAGAACCCAATCTGCGCCAGACCGAGCCCATCTCCAGCCCAATCACCCCAGAGCCAATCAGCCCAAGTTTCTTTGGCACCGCGCCAATACGCAGCGCGCCATCGTTAGACAAAATATTTTCTTCGTCAAATGCCGCGCCCGGCAACGCCCGCGCGTTAGAGCCGGTCGCCAAAACGATGTGTTTGGCGACAAGTACTTCCGCAGCCGCACTAGCGACATTGATTTCATACCCGCTTTCCACAGACTTCACAAACGAAGCGCGCCCATGGAAAAACGTGATCTTGTTTTTTTTGAGCAAATACAGAATGCCGTCGTTGTTCTGTTTGACCACTGTATCCTTGCGTCCCAACATTTTCGCCAAGTCCAGTGACAAACCAGTAACGGCAATGCCATGGTCCGCAAAGTGTTTTCCAGCATGCTCAAAGTGCTCAGAACTCTGCAGCAGAGCCTTGGAGGGAATACAGCCAACATTGGTGCAAGTCCCGCCCGGAGCAGGCCCACCTTTGTTGTTTTTCCACTCGTCCACACAGGCGACTTTATAGCCCAACTGCGCTGCGCGGATGGCGGCAATATAACCGCCTGGCCCTGCGCCCACAACAATCACGTCGAAAATGTTTGACATCGCTGGGTTCCGTGGCTTTAGATATCAAACAACAAACGCGCCGGATCTTCCAGCGCTTCTTTCATTGCCACCAAGCCGAGCACGGCTTCACGTCCATCAATAATGCGATGGTCGTAACTCAAGGCCAGGTAGTTCATCGGGCGGATGACGATTTGGCCGTTTTCCACCACCGCGCGGTCTTTGGTGGCGTGAACGCCCAAAATCGCGGACTGCGGCGGGTTGATGATGGGGGTAGACAACATCGAGCCAAAGGTGCCGCCATTGCTGATCGAGAAGGTGCCTCCGGTCATTTCTTCTATGCCGAGTTTGCCGTCGCGGGCCTTGGCTCCATACTCTGCAATCTTCTTTTCAATATCGGCAAAACTCATCTGATCGGCGTTGCGCAAGATCGGCACCACCAAACCGCGAGGGCTGCCCACCGCGATGCCGATGTCAAAGTAGCCGTGGTAGACGATGTCGTTGCCGTCCACTGCCGCGTTGATGACCGGGTATTTCTTCAAGGCATGAACCGCCGCCTTGACAAAGAAACTCATGAAGCCGATCTTGACGCCATGTTCCTTCTCGAATTTCTCCTGAAAGCGCTTGCGCATTTCCATCACCGGTGCCATGTTGACTTCGTTGAAGGTCGTCAGAATCGCGTTGGTCGACTGCGATTGCACCAGGCGCTCGGCGATCCGGGCGCGCAGGCGGCTCATGGGCACACGTTGTTCCGGGCGCTGAACCAAAGATGCCGTTTTGACTGCAACCTGAGGCAAGACTGCGGGTGCAGGTGAAGCAGAGAAAGCAGGAGCAGCTAATGAATTTGTAGTGGCTGAAGTGGCGACTGAAGCTAACACATCGCCTTTGGTTACCCTGCCATCTTTGCCTGTTCCAGCGATGGACCCGGCAGCCAATTGGCTGTCGGCCATCATTTTGGCGGCTGCGGGCATCGCCACACCCGCCTTGGACGGGGCTACAGCTTGGACGGCCACCGGGGGGGCCGCAGAAGCCGCTGTAACTGGGGCGACCGCATTGCTGCTGACCTTGCCTTCGGTATCAATTTTGGCGATAAGTTGCTCGGCGTTGACGGTCGAACCGTCACCCATCACCAACTCGGCGATCACGCCAGCAGCGGGCGCCGGCACTTCGAGCACCACTTTGTCGGTCTCCACCTCGACCAGAATCTCATCGATGGCGACGGACTCTCCCACCTTCTTTTTCCATTGCAGCAAGGTGGCCTCGGCCACGGACTCCGACAACTGTGGCACTTTTACTTCAACGATAGCCATAAATTTCTCCGAATCCTTATTTGGTAAGCACAAAGCCCTTGAGCTTCGAGAACGCGCCATCGACCAGCGCTTTTTGCTGCTCCTGGTGCAAGTGTGAATAACCCACTGCGGGCGATGCCGACGCAGCACGGCCGGAATAACCCAGGCGCTGGCCTTCGGTCATGTTTTCATGGATGTAGTGCTGCACAAAAAACCAGGCCCCCTGGTTTTGTGGTTCATCCTGGCACCACACAATGTCAGTCGCGTTCGGGTATTTTTTCAATTCGCTGGAAAACACCTTGTGGGGAAATGGATAAAGTTGCTCCACTCGAACCAGCGCTGTATCGTCATGGCCATTTTCTTCACGCTTGCGTGCCAGGTCGTAATACACCTTGCCTGAACAAACGACGACCCGTTTGACCTTTTCAGCCTTTTTAAGGGTTTCTTCACGGTGCTCGGGGATTACCGTCTGAAAACCACCCCGCGTGAATTCGCTCAAAGGCGAGGCCGCATCTTTGGCTCGCAGCAGTGACTTGGGCGTCATGATGATCAGTGGTTTGCGCAGGTTGCGGACCATTTGGCGGCGCAACACATGGAAGATTTGACTGGCCGTAGTAGGCTGCACGATCTGCATATTGGTGTCTGCCGCCAATTGCATAAAGCGCTCCAGACGCGCCGAACTGTGCTCCGGGCCTTGGCCCTCATAGCCGTGTGGCAGCATGAGCGTGATGCCGTTGACGCGACCCCATTTCACTTCGCCGCTGGCGATAAATTGGTCAATGACCACCTGTGCACCATTCGCAAAATCGCCAAACTGGGCCTCCCAGATCACAAAAGTGTTAGGGTCGTTGGAGGCGTAGCCATATTCAAAAGCCAGCACGGCCTCTTCAGACAAAATTGAATCAATGACGACAAAAGGCGCCTGGTTGGGCGCCACGTTTTGCAACGGCGTATAGGTGCCTTCGTCAAATTTTTCGCGGTTCTGGTCATGGATAACAGCATGGCGATGGGTAAATGTGCCACGGCCACAGTCTTCACCGGAGAGGCGCACCGGGTAACCACTGGCTACCAGCGACGCAAATGCCATATGTTCGCCCATGCCCCAATCTACGGGAATTTCACCCCGCCCCATGGCAGCACGATCCGCATAGACTTTTTTGACCAGGGAGTGTGGTGAGACACTTTCAGGAATGGTGGTGATCTTTTCCGCAAGTCGTTTCCACTCGGAAGTTGGCAAGGCCGTGTCGGCGGAATCCGTCCATTTTTTTCCCAGGAAGGGAATCCAATCAACCGCAAATTTGCTTTTGAAATTGGTGATCACCGGATCAAAAGTGTTTTTACCGGCATCCAGTGCAGCGCGCGTGGCCTTGACCATGTCGTCGCCCAGCGTTACGCCCAGACCCTGGGCGCTCAGCTTGTCGGCGTACAGCTTTCGCGTACCGGGATGGGCACTGATCTTTTTGTACATCAGCGGCTGGGTGAGTGCAGGTGTGTCTTGCTCGTTATGCCCGAGTTTGCGGAAACAAATGATGTCCACCACCACGTCTTTTTTGAACTCCATGCGGTATTCAAGCGCTAGTTGCGTCGCCAACACCACCGCCTCGGGGTCGTCACCATTCACGTGCAACACCGGTGCTTCGATCATCTTGACGACGTCAGAACAATACAAGGTGGAGCGGCTGTCGCGCGGGTCGCTGGTGGTAAAGCCGATCTGGTTGTTGATCACAACATGAACCGTGCCGCCGGTGTAATATCCGCGCGTTTCAGCCAGCGCTAAGGTTTCCATCACCACACCCTGACCTGCAAAGGCCGCATCGCCATGAACCAGCACGGGCAACACCTGATCACCTTTGGGGTCGCCACGCCGGTCCATACGCGCACGCACTGAACCTTCCACGACGGGATTCACAATTTCAAGGTGCGATGGGTTAAAGGCCAGCGTCAAATGCACCGGGCCACCCGTGGTGGCTACATCAGAGCTGAAGCCCTGGTGGTATTTGACGTCACCGCTGGGCAAGTCTTCAGGCGCGGTATGGTCAAACTCGGCGAACAGGTCTGCCGGGACTTTGCCAAGCGAATTCACCAATACGTTCAAGCGCCCGCGATGCGCCATGCCAATGACGATTTCCTGCAAGCCCATCGCGCCGCCGCGTTGGATCAGTTCGTCCATGCTTGCAATGAAGCTCTCGCCACCTTCAAGCGAAAACCGCTTTTGCCCGACATATTTGGTGTGCAGAAAACGCTCAAGGCCCTCCGCAGCCGTCAGGCGTTCAAGGATATGCCGCTTCTTTTCTGCCGTAAATTGCGGCTTGGAACGGATCGCTTCGAGTTTTTGTTGCCACCAGCGCTTTTTGTGCTGGTCGGTGATGTACATGTATTCAGCACCGATGGTGCCGCAATAGGTTTCCCGCAGCGCGTTGAGGATTTCACGCAGTGCCATGGAGTCACGGCCAAAAAAGGTGTTGCTCGTGTTGAAGACGGTTTCCTGATCCGCGTCGGTAAAACCGTAAAAAGACGCCTCAAGCTCGGGAATTTTCTCGCGTTCGGTGCGTTTGAGCGGGTCCAAATCGGCCCAACGCGCGCCAACGTTGCGGTAGGCCGCGATCAATTGCTGCACCGCTGTGCGCTTGCGGCCCATTTCAGAATCTGCGCCGGTCGCCATGACCACTGCTGTACCGCCACGTTTGGCACGCTCGGCAAAGGCATTGACTACCGGCAAATGCGGGACGTCTTTGGTATTGGTGCCATCCACCGCGGGCACGTACTGTAGGGCGTCAAAGTAGTCGCGCCATGAATCCGGCACGCTGCCAGGGTTAGCCAAATAGTTTTCGTACATCTCCTCGACGTAGGGCGCATTGCCGCCGAAGAGGTAGGTGGTGCCTTGATAGGCGCTGAAGACGGAGCCGCCAGACGTGGACGCCTGCTGGGTCGGTGGGACTTGACTCATATTGACGCTTGCCTCCATTTCCCTTTGGGAAACGTTGATTGGTAAAAACCTTCCGCGACACGGCTGAACCGGTTGGCGGATGCGACTGTTGCCTAGGAAGGGCCTTCGTAACAGCACGCATTGTGCCATTGATCGATCTGGCGGCGATTATTTGCGTGATATGGGCATTTTTTCGCCGTTTTTTCGCCGTTTTTACGCTGTTTGAAGGATGCTTTATTTGCGGATTTCCGGCAGAATGTACGTCAATATGTAACTGCGATAGCCGGAGGTCAAACTGCCATGCCGAAAACCGTTCTCCCTACCCGCGACATTACTCACGTTATTACCCGTGGCAAATGCCGGGCTCTGGCGCTGGGGCTTTGCGCCGCTTTGGCACTTCCACTGGCCGTACAGGCTGAGGTGGATGATCTGGTGCGAAG
>JANOXL010000272.1:0-1989 GCA_031418395.1 Rhodoferax sp.
CTTGCCGTCGCGCTCCACCACGGCGGCCACCGTCGCGTTGGGTTTCCATCGGCTGTGCATGCGGCATTATCCGCACTGGAACGCCGCACAATCTGCTGTAAGCTTCCATCCAGATTTCTTCAGCCCTGCACAACAAGAGGAGCAGCCCCATGCTGATTGGCATTCCCACCGAAACCGGCGCTGGCGAAACACGTGTCGCCATCACGCCGGAGACGGCCAAGAAACTCAAGGCACAGGGGCACACCCTGCGTGTCCAGTCAGGCGCCGGCATCCGCGCCAGCGTGACCGATGCGGCCTACGAGGCAGCTGGTGCCGAAATCGGCAGTGCGGCCGATGCCCTGGACTGTGAATTGGTGCTCAAGGTACGCGCCCCGAATGCGGACGAGTTGGGCGGGATGCGCTCCGGTGCGTTCCTGGTTGGAATGCTCAACCCGTTTGACGCCGCCGGCCTGCAGCAACTCGCGCAAGCCGGGCTGACAGCCTTTGCGCTGGAGGCGGCGCCCCGCACCACCCGCGCGCAGAGCATGGACGTGCTGTCGTCCCAGGCCAACATCGCCGGCTACAAGGCGGTGATGGTGGCGGCCGACCGTTATCAGCGTTTCCTGCCCATGCTCATGACGGCCGCCGGGACCGTCAAGGCGGCACGCGTCGTCATCCTGGGGGTGGGGGTCGCAGGGCTGCAGGCGATCGCCACGGCCAAGCGGCTAGGCGCGGTGATCGAGGCGTCCGACGTGCGCCCCAGTGTGAAGGAGCAGGTGGAGTCGCTGGGCGGGAAATTCATCGATGTGTCGTACGACACACCGGAAGAAAAGGAAGCCGCCGTGGGTGTGGGCGGTTACGCCAAACCAATGCCACCGAGTTGGCTGGCGCGCCAGCAAATCGAAGTGGCCAAACGTGTGGCGTTGGCGGATATCGTGATCTCCACTGCGTTGATTCCAGGCCGCGCCGCGCCGACGCTGATCACGGAAGACATGGTCAAAGCGATGAAGCCCGGCTCGGTGATTGTGGATATTGCTGCTGGCAAGGGCCCCAACGGTGGCGGTAATTGCCCCATCTCGGAGGCCGACAAAACCGTCGTCAAACACGGCGTGACGATTGTGGGCGACACCAACCTGCCCGCCCTCGTGGCCGCAGACGCCTCGGCGCTGTATGCCCGCAACGTGATCGACTTCCTCAAACTCATCATCAACAACGAGGGCGCGTTGCATGTCGATATGGAAGATGACATTGTTGCGGCCTGTTTGATGGCTCAAGGCGGCGAAGTCAAGCGCAAATAGTTGATTTTCCGTTCAGGCTGAGCCTGTCGAAGCCTTTCGACTAGCTCAAGGCGAACGGACTAAAGAAAAAGGAAATTACCATGGACATCGTTTCCCCCACCATCACCAACCTGATCATCTTCGTGCTGGCCATCTACGTGGGTTACCACGTAGTCTGGACAGTGACGCCCGCGCTGCACACGCCCTTGATGGCGGTGACCAACGCCATCTCGGCCATTGTCATCGTGGGTGCCATGTTGGCCGCCGCGCTAACGGAGACCACACTGGGCAAGTCGATGGGCGTGCTTGCGGTGGCACTCGCAGCGGTGAATATTTTTGGCGGCTTTTTGGTCACGCGCCGCATGCTGGAGATGTTCAAGAAGAAGGACAAAAAGCCAGCGCTTGAAAACAAGGGAGCGTCCAAATGAGCGCCGCGCAGAACCGCTTCAAGCTAGCGAAGGCCCCCTTGGGGGGCAGCGTCGTACACGCAGTGACAAGCGTGGGGGTGCCATCATGAGCATGAATTTGGTCACCCTGCTGTATTTGATCGCCAGCATCTGTTTCATCCAGGCGCTCAAAGGTTTGAGCCACCCCACCACGTCGATTCGCGGCAACCTGTTCGGCATGATCGGCATGGCGATTGCCGCGCTGACCACGGCGGCGTTGATCGTCGAAATCTCGGGTGGCAAGGCGCAAGGTATGGCCTGGGTCCTGCTGGGCCTGGTGGTTGGAG
>JANOXL010000273.1:0-21454 GCA_031418395.1 Rhodoferax sp.
CATGCTGGGCGGTTACAACATCAGCCCGCTGGTGGATTTGCTGGGTGACGCGAGTGCGTCGGTGGCCCAAGTGGCCGCCAACGGTCTGAAGAAAACCCTGCTCATGTTCGATCAGTTCCATGACGTGAAAGAGAAGGCCGACCACGGCAATACCCACGCCAAAGCGGTGCTGCAAAGCTGGGCCGATGCCGAGTGGTTCACTAGCCGCCCCGAAGTGCCCAAGTCCATCCAGCTCACCGTGTTCAAAGTCGCAGGTGAGGTCAACACCGACGACCTCTCACCTGCGCCAGACGCCTTCAGCCGCCCCGACATCCCGATGCATGCACTGGCCATGCACAAGAACGCCCGCCCCGGTGTCGTTCCCGAAGAAGACGGTAAACGCGGCCCCATCAAATTCATCGCCGACCTCAAATCCAAAGGCCATTTGATCGCCTACGTGGGCGACGTGGTGGGCACCGGTTCCAGCCGCAAATCGGCCGGCAACTCCGTCTTGTGGTGGACAGGGCAAGACATTCCCTTTGTGCCCAACAAGCGTTTTGGCGGCATATGCCTGGGCGGCAAAATTGCCCCCATTTTCTACAACACCATGCAAGATTCCGGTGCTTTGCCGATTGAGCTGGATGTGAACCAAATGGCCATGGGGGACGTGATCGAGCTGCGGCCGTTTGAAGGCAAAGCGCTCAAAGATGGCAAAGTCATCGCTGAGTTCAAAGTCAAAAGCGACGTGTTGTTTGATGAAGTGCGTGCTGGTGGCCGCATTCCACTGATCATTGGGCGTGGATTGACCGCTAAAGCGCGGGAAGCGCTGGGCTTGCCAGTCAGCACCTTATTCCGCCTGCCGAGCAATCCGGTCGATACCCACAAGGGCTTTACTTTGGCGCAAAAAATCGTGGGCCGCGCGATTGGTTTGCCCGTGGTCAACGGCAATCAGCAGGGCGTGCGCCCTGGCACCTACTGTGAGCCGCGCATGACCTCCGTTGGCTCGCAAGACACGACGGGCCCGATGACCCGCGACGAGCTTAAAGACCTGGCCTGCCTGGGCTTCAGCGCCGACCTGGTGATGCAATCCTTTTGCCATACCGCGCCTTATCCGAAGCCTGTGGACATCAAAACCCACCACGAGTTGCCAGTGTTCATGAGCAACCGTGGCGGCATATCTTTGCGCCCCGGTGACGGCATCATCCACAGTTGGCTCAACCGCATGTTGCTGCCGGACACCGTGGGCACCGGCGGCGACAGCCACACCCGTTTCCCGATTGGCATCAGCTTTCCGGCGGGCTCCGGCCTGGTCGCTTTTGGCGCGGCCACGGGCGTGATGCCGCTGGACATGCCCGAGAGTGTCTTGGTGCGATTCAAAGGCAAGATGCAACCCGGCGTGACGCTGCGTGACCTGGTCAACGCGATTCCGCTCTATGCCATCAAGGCCGGTTTGTTGACGGTGGCGAAACAGGGCAAGAAAAACATCTTCTCAGGCCGTGTCTTGGAAATCGAAGGCCTGCCTGATTTGAAAGTGGAGCAAGCCTTTGAACTCTCTGACGCCTCGGCCGAGCGAAGCGCAGGCGGCTGCACCGTGCACTTGAACAAAGAGCCGATCATGGAGTACATCACCAGCAACATCACCATGTTGAAATGGATGATTGCGACCGGTTACTCCGACGTGCGAACCATCAACCGCCGCATCAAGGCCATGGAAGCTTGGCTTGCCGATCCGCAATTGCTCAAAGGTGACGCCGACGCCGACTACGCCGCGGTCATCGAGATCGACCTGGCCGACATCCACGAGCCCATCGTCGCCTGCCCGAACGACCCGGATGACGTGAAAACCTTGAGCGACGTGGCCGGTGCGAAGATCGACGAAGTCTTCATTGGCAGTTGTATGACCAACATCGGCCACTTCCGCGCGGCCTCGAAGTTGTTGGAAAACAAGCGCGACATCCCGGTGAAACTCTGGATGGCGCCGCCCACAAAAATGGATGCCAAACAACTTACCGAAGAAGGCCACTACGGCGTGCTCGGCTCCGCGGGCGCACGTATGGAGATGCCCGGCTGCAGCCTGTGTATGGGCAACCAGGCGCAGGTGAAGGAGGGCGCTAAAGTGTTCTCCACCTCCACGCGCAATTTCCCCAACCGTCTGGGCAAAAACGCAGACGTCTACCTGGGTTCCGCCGAACTCGCCGCCATCTGCGCCAAACTTGGCCGCATCCCCACCAAAGCCGAATACATGGCCGACATGGGTGTGATCAACAACGACGGCAGCAAGATCTACCAGTACCTGAACTTTGACAAGGTTGAGGAATATACGGATTTGGCGGATTCTGTATCGGCTTGAGGGTGACGCGCCCATGTCAGTGCGTGGGTCGCATGGGCTGCTGCTCGGGTGGAGCAATTTGATTGCTATATAATTGATAGCTACATGTGGCCATTTTGCGAGACCTGGAGGTTATTTTTTCGTAAAATCATCGGTTCGAAGCTCAAAAACCGACATTTGTTAACACCCATATTAATAGTTGGTTGGCGATCCTTTGACCCCGCAAACTTTCCGACAATGTGTGAAACTTGAGTCTTCCCAATTGGTGGAACCTATTGCGAGGTGACGACGGTGAATTTCAAATCCATTTTGGCGCGAGGCATGGCGCTCGCGTTTTCTTCAGCGCTTTTTACGGCGGTTGTTGCCGTGTCGCTCTCTAGTGCCCACGCGCAAACCTTCCCCAACAAACCCGTGCGCATCATCGTGCCGCAGACGCCGGGCGGCGCCTCTGACGCGTTGGCGCGCATCGTCGGCCAGAAGTTGTCTGAAAAATGGGGGCAGCCCGTCGTCATTGAAAACCGCGCGGGCGCGGGCGGCAATATCGGCATGGACGCGGTGGCCAAGTCACCTGCGGACGGCTACACACTTTTGATGTCATACGTCGGCTCCCACGCGATCAACGTCAGTATTTACAAAAAATTGCCCTTCGACCCCGAGGCGGACTTCAGCGCGGTGGCGACGCTGGCCAACGTGCCTTTTGTTGCCGCTGTCCATGCCGCGCTGCCGCTGACAAACATGAAAGACTTGGCGGGTTACGCTGCCAAAAATCCGGTGTCATTTGGGTCGGCGGGCAATGGCTCGGTGAACCATCTCTTGGGTGAAATGTTCAACACGGCCAGTCAAAGCAAGATGTTGCACATCCCCTACAAGGGTGCGGCTCCGGCGTTGACCGACTTGATTTCCGGGCAGACGCAACTCGTATTTACCAGCTTGCCCTCGGTGGCGCAGCACATCCGTGCGGGTACGGTCAAGGGGCTGGCGGTCACCGGTTCCAAACGCGCGCAAGCTTTCAAAGACATTCCAACGATTGCTGAGTCGGGCTACCCTGGTTTTGTGATCAACCCGTGGTTTGGTCTGTTTGCGCCCAAAGGCACGCCGCCAGCGGTGATCCGGCAAATCAATGCCGACGTCAAAAAAGTGCTCGAAGACAAGGAGACGTTGGACAAATTCACCACGCTGGGTGCTGAGCCGTTTGACAGCACGCCGCAGGAGTTTGCCGCCATGTTGCAGGCCGACATTGTCAAATGGGCAGCGGTGGTGAAAAGCTCCGGGGCTACGGCAGATTGACCTTGCTATCCAGCCGACCCCCGCCGATACACTGCAAACTTGACGCCGGTGTGCAACCGGTTCGACAACTTCCCGTGAAAAGCCGCTTTTGACACATCCTTCGACAAACCCATTGGCAAACTCACCGCAGCCGCCATCGAAGTCGGCATCGACACCCCCATCGCAACCGCCATCGAGACCCGCGCTCAACCTGCGCGGTAATCGTTTCAAACCGCTCACCTGGGAGACCATGACACCCGCGCAGGCCGTGCTGGCCGAAAAGGTGTTGGCAGGGCAACGCGGTTCGATGCAGGGGCCCTACAACGTGCTGCTGCATAGCCCCGCTTTGGGTGACTTGGCGCAGCAGTTTGGTGCACACACACGTTTTCATTCGTCGCTGCCTTTGAAGCTTAATGAAATGGCGATCCTGCTGGTGGCGCGTTCGTGGCGCTGCGAGTTTGTTTGGTGGATACACCGGCGGATCGCGCTGGACAATGGATTGAGCCGGGCGCTGGTCGACGCCATCTTTGCGCAGCAGCCGCCGTCTGGCATGCCGCAGGACGAAGCTTTGGTGTATGCGTTTTGCCATGAATTGATCGCCACCCGGCGCGTGAGTGACGCCAACTACGCAGCCCTCGTGGCAGCGTTTGGTCAGGCGGGTGTCGTGGACTTGATGGGCACCATGAGTTATTACACCTTGGTGAGCATGTCCCTCAACGTGGATCAATATCCGTTGCCCGACGGCGTACGGGTCATTTTCCCGACGGACGCGGCTTGAGTGAGGGTATTCTGAGGCCGCTTTGAAAAATCCAAGTGCTGCGATTCTGCGCCATAGCGGATCGATATGTAACGACTCCGAAGGTTACACTGCAAATTGTCATTAAATTGACATATTTGGCGTTTAAGAAATCAGGAGTCGCAGATGCTGTTTGGAAAACTCATGCCCCGCGAGGGCAATTTTTTCGAGATGTTCAACCAGCATGCCGACCGAATTGTGGAGGCAGCCCGGGCGTTTTCGCACCTGGTGGCCAACTACAACGACCCGCATCTGCGCGAGCAGTACAACCGCGACGTCGATAACGCCGAGCGCGCTGCAGACCGTATCACGCATGACGTGAACAAAATGCTGCACAAAACCTTCATCACGCCGATTGACCGTGAGCAGATCCACTCGCTGATCAACACCATGGACGACGTAGCGGATTTGATTCAGGATTCGGCCGAAACCATGGCCCTGTATGACGTGCGGGTCATGACCGAAGAGATCACGCGCCTGACCGATCTGTCGGTGCGATGCTGCGAGCGGGTCAAAGACGCTGTCTACATGCTGGCGCGGGTGAGTGATGCCAAGGTGGCCGAGGCGGCGCTCAAGACTTGCGAAGAAATCGACCGGCTGGAGTCTGACGCAGACCGCGTTATGCGAGCGGCCATGAGCAAGCTCTTTCGCGAGGAGCCGGATGTGCGCGAAGTGATCAAACTCAAGGCGATTTACGAGTTGCTGGAAACCATCACCGACAAATGTGAAGACGTGGCCAATTTGATCGAGGGCGTGGTCCTCGAAAACAGTTAAAGCGGTGCTGCGCGATGCAAGGCATTCAAGTAGCTCTGTGGATCGTCATCATGCTGGTGGTGCTGGCTTTGGCTTTCGATTTCATGAACGGGTTTCACGACGCGGCAAACTCCATTGCCACCGTGGTGTCCACCGGCGTTTTGAAGCCGGGGCAGGCGGTTTTGTTTGCCGCGTTTTTCAATTTTGTCGCGATCTTTGTCTTCAAACTCAGCGTGGCCGCTACGATTGGCAAAGGCATTGTGGAGCCAGGTGTGGTCGATACCCACGTGATCTTTGGCGCGCTGACGGGCGCGATTATCTGGAATCTCATCACTTGGTATTACGGCATTCCCAGCAGTTCCTCCCACGCGCTAATTGGGGGCATTGTCGGCGCGGTCATCGCCAAGGCGGGCACCAGTGCTTTGATTTCCACCGGCATCCTGCGCACAGTGGCGTTTATTTTTGTGTCGCCGCTTCTGGGTTTTTTGCTGGGCTCGCTGATGATGTTGGCGGTGGCGTGGTTGTTTCGCAAGACGACGCCTTCTCGGGTGGATGGCTGGTTCCGGCGGCTGCAATTGGTGTCAGCCGGCGCTTACAGCCTGGGCCATGGTGGCAATGATGCGCAAAAAACTATCGGCATCATCTGGCTGTTGCTGATCGCGACGGGTTATGTCGCTGCGGCCGACAAGTCACCGCCCTATTGGGTCATCATCAGTTGTTACATAGCCATCGCAGCGGGCACCATGTTTGGCGGTTGGCGCATCGTGAAAACCATGGGGCAAAAAATAACCAAGCTGAAACCCGTCGGTGGTTTTTGCGCTGAGACGGGTGGAGCGATCACGCTGTTCATCGCCACGGGCTTGGGCATTCCGGTGTCGACCACACACACCATCACGGGTGCGATTGTGGGCGTGGGCGCAGCCAGGCGGGCCAGCGCGGTGCGTTGGGGCGTGGCGGGCAATATCGTTTGGGCCTGGATTTTCACCATTCCCGCCAGCGGATTCATGGCGATGGTGGCTTATTGGATTAGCCTGCAGATTTTTTAGGGCGGCCTGGATCCGCGCAGGTGTTGTCGGCCAAAGTCGGCTCACTGCGACAGTTTTTTCGACTCCTGAATTTGCGAATCAAAATACGCCTGAAAACTGAAGGCAAAGCTGGCAATCATTGTGGTGGCCCCTACCATCAATGACAAGACCACCGCGCCAATGGTGAACCAGTTGGTGCCCCCCGCACGTGCGTCAAGATCCAGGCTGGGGTTGAACTTGGCGTTCCATTTCTCAGGCGTCATTAAGCCGTAAATGATCGCCATCAAGGCGCAACCCGCGATGGTGAAACCCAGGAGCGGAATGAGCAGCCAGCTCAACCGGTCATTCAAGCCCAATAGCTGCACACGTTCAATGCCGTAGAGGCCCAGCGCGGTGGGAATCGGCAGCAGCCAGCCCAACATATCGCCCAAGCCAAACAAGTAGAAGCGATGCAGTCCCAGCGGGCCGCCGACGAAACTCAACCAAGTGGCCACCGTTTTATTTTTCATCCGGGCTTGGCGCTGGTTGTGGCTGAGGCGGGCACAGAAGCTGGGGCATGGGCAGCGGCAGGGGGTAATTCAGGTGGTTTGGAATCGCCAAATCCGATTGATTTTTCCATCATCACCACGTCTAGCCAGCGGCCAAATTTCCAACCGCAGGACTTGAGAACACCCACATCGGTGAAGCCGACCGAGCGGTGTACGCCGACTGAACCGAGGTTGTTGGCGTCGCCAATCACAGCGATCAGTTTGCGTACACCGGCCCGTTCGGCGGCGGTTGTCAGTTCAGCCAGCAGCGCCCGGCCAATCCCCTTGGCATGCAAGTTGTGGTCGACATAGACCGAGTCTTCAGCAGAATAGCGGTAGGCGGGGCGCGGCTTGAACCAGTTGCAATAAGCAAAGCCCACAACTTTGCCATCCAGCTCAGCCACGAGGTAGGGCAGGCCCTTGGCGAGCACGTCAGCGCGGCGGGCGGTCATGTCCGGCAAAGTAGGTGGCTCAATCTCAAAGGTACCGGTACCGCGCAAGACGTGGTGACCATAAATGGCAGTAATGGCGGGCAAATCGGCGTCGCTACAGGGGCGGATGGTGGTCATGAAGCGGGTTCGGGCTATAATGGAAGGCTACCTAGAGTGTCGCTGGCCGGGTGGCCATGTCGCGTGTCTCAAACTCTGGGTCAGATGTTGGATTCTAGGTGTCTGTAGCGTATCTACACCGCGAGTTGGTTGATCTTTATTGGGTCAAACCAAGGAGCCGGTGGTTGCGGCACACTGGATTTGACCCTTTTTTTTGGAATACATCATGGTCGTTATCCGACTCGCCCGTGGCGGTGCTAAAGCACGCCCGTTTTTCAACATTGTGGTGGCTGACAAGCGCACCCGCCGTGATGGCCGCTTCATCGAGCGCATTGGTTTTTACAACCCAATTGCAACCGAAAAAGAAGAAAGCATCCGTATCGCTCAGGATCGCCTGACGTACTGGAAGGGTGTTGGCGCACAGGCGTCCCCAACCGTAGAGCGTCTGCTCGCTCAAGCTGCAAAAAAGGCAGCTTGAAATAGCGCCCCCACGCTTGCCACTTCGTGCGCTGCGCTGCCCCCCAAAGGGGGCCGTGCCTTGCTTGGGGCGGCCCGGTGCGCGGCGCTCTAGCTTATTTTGCAGCCATGCTTTCTAAACTAGACGCTGCCCAGCTCCCAACGGATGCCGTTGAAGTTGGGCGGATTCAAGACGCCTGGGGCGTCAAAGGCTGGTTCAAAGTCTTGTCGCACAGCGCCGATCCACAGGCGCTTTTTTCTTCCAAGCGATGGTTCATCATGCCGTCCGAAAGGGGTGAAAAAACCTTTTCCGGCGTGCTCAAACTTGCGATCCGCGAGGCCAAAACGCATTCCGACACGGTCGTTGCGACAGCACAAGACATTGACGACCGAAGTGCCGCCGAGGCACTCAAAGGTGCGCGGGTGTTTGTGGCGCGTTCTAGTTTTCCAACGGCTGACAAAGACGAGTTTTACTGGGTTGACCTGATCGGCTTGGCCGTCGTGAACCGCGAGGGGCTGAATTTGGGAGAGGTGAAGGAGTTGCTCTCAACCGGCCCGCAGACTGTCTTGGTGTTGTCCTTTGAAGCCGATGGCAAAGAGCAGGAACGCATGATTCCTTTTGTCGCCGCCTTTGTGGATGATGTTGATCTTGCCAGCCGAAAAATCACTGTGGACTGGCAGCCTGATTACTGATTCAGCGCCTGCTGAACATGCGAATCCTGGCGCAACCGTTCCGGCCTGAATCGCTCTGTAACAATGCAGCATGCGTTTTGACGTCGTCACTCTCTTTCCTGAGCTGTTCGCGCCCCTATTGACAACGGGCGTCACTCGGCGTGCGTTTGAATCAGGCCAGGTTGACGTCAAACTCAGCAACTTGCGCGACTTCGCCGTTGGCAATTACCGCCGGGTGGACGATCGTTCTTTCGGTGGTGGCCCTGGCATGGTGATGACGCCCGAGCCACTCGCGCAGTGCGTGTCAAACATACAGACCAACCGTGCAAACCATGCGCCCGTCGTCCTGTTTTCGCCCATTGGCAAAACCCTGAATCATGCGGCGGTTCAGCACTGGGCTGATAGCGACGGCGCGATCCTGATTTGTGGGCGTTATGAAGGACTGGATCAACGGTTTATTGACGAATACGTCACTGAACAGATCAGCCTGGGCGACTTTGTGTTGTCCGGTGGCGAAATTGCCGCTATGGCGTTTCTGGACGCCGTGGCGCGTTTACAGCCAGGCGTTCTCGGTGACGGTGAAAGCCACGCGCAAGACAGTTTTAATCCTGCACTCAATGGTCTACTGGACTGCCCGCATTACACACGACCGGAAGAATGGCGGGGTAAACGTGTGCCGCAGGCGTTGATGAGCGGTCACCATGAGCAGATTGAGCGCTGGCGGCGTGATGAGCGCCTGCGCCTGACGGCCCAGCTTCGCCCTGACCTGATCGAAAAAGCGCGTGAGGCAGGGTTAATGAGTGCCACCGACGAAAAAACGCTGATGCGGTAAGCTGATGCGGGTCCGCCAAGCGTCGATTGCAAGTGGTAGCCGCGTCAGGCTATAATAGCGGGCTAACCGATCCTCTGCCCGGTCGTTTGGGTCAAATTGCATGGCATGCCCTTGTGGTTTCTCCCGAGCATTTCGCGTCATCCCGACAACAACCAATAGGCGTCTTTTTCACGCCGACGCGGGCAAGATCACATAAGGTACATCATGAACTTGATCCAGATTCTCGAGCAGGAAGAAATCGCCCGTCTCGGTAAAAAAATCCCCGAATTCTCACCTGGCGACACCGTTGTGGTGAGCGTCAATGTGGTTGAGGGCACCCGCAAACGTGTGCAGGCCTATGAGGGCGTGGTGATTGCCAAGCGCAATCGTGGCCTCAACAGCGGCTTTATCGTCCGCAAAATCTCCAGTGGCGAAGGCGTGGAGCGTACGTTCCAGACGTACAGCCCGCTGATCGCCGGCATCGAAGTCAAGCGCCGTGGTGACGTGCGCCGCGCCAAGTTGTATTACCTGCGTGATCGCAGCGGCAAGTCGGCACGTATCCGCGAAAAGCTGCCAGCCCGCAAGGTCGTCGCAGAATAATCCCCGCGACACCCTGAAGCCGCCGCAGCCTTGTGCTTTCGGCGGCTTTTTAATTGGAGGGCAGTTCCATAAATCCAATTTTGGAGCACATAGCTGCGTTATAAAGGCTCGCCATGCAAGTGCATGGCCGTGTGCGGCTGCACTTTTCGGCCTTGCACTGCATCCCCAGAACTGAATTTCCAGAGTTACCCTTAGGCGTTCACTGGCCCACTCTGAATTTATCAAAGAGACCTACTTGACCACGCAACGCCCTTCCACGCCCCTGTCCAAGCTTCCCAACTTCGATCCACAAAAAGTACCGGTGGCCGGTTTTGATGCGCATTTGCCGCGCGTGGGCAGCGCGCATTTTCAGCCTGAAGCCCTGCGGCGCAGATTTCAATTTCCGCCGACTTGGCAGCCAGAGGTGCGTGAAGAACCTAAATACGCTGAGCGGTCGTCCCTGCATGCGGCGGTATTGGTGCCTATCGTCATGCGACAGGAGCCCACCATCCTGCTGACCGAGCGCACTGCGCATCTGTCCACTCACTCAGGTCAAATCGCCTTTCCTGGTGGCAAATCAGACGCTGATGACGCCGACGCAGCCGCCACCGCCCTGCGTGAGGCCGAGGAAGAGGTTGGCCTTGAGCGGGGCTTCGTCAAGGTGTTGGGAAGCTTACCGGTTTATGTCACTGGCACTTCTTTCATCGTCACGCCGGTCGTCGCTTTGGTGGAGCCCGGTTTTGTCTTGCGTCCCAACGCCCATGAGGTTGCCGACGTTTTTGAAGTGCCCTTGCATTTCTTGATGAACCCAGCCAACCATCAGCGGCATGAAATAGAAGTCGATGGGTTGGCGCGCCATTGGTTCTCCATGCCTTACAACGAACCAGGCCGCGTGAATCCGCGTTTTATCTGGGGTGCCACGGCAGGGATGTTGCGTAACTTTTACAGGTTTCTCGCAGCTTGAGCGTTGTGTCTGTGGGAGTGTGCTTGAGGCAGTGAGCCCGCGCTCGTTATGATGTTGGGATGAGCTTTTCTGCGATCCTTCTGGCACTTTTGCTGGAGCAGGCACGACCCTTGGGTCCTGGCAATAACGCCCACGCGGCCATTCGCGCCTGGGTGCGGCTGGCTTGCAACAATTTTGACGCCGGACGGCATCCACATGCCTGGCTGGCATGGACCGTCGCGGTATTGACGCCAACACTTTTGGCGATGGTGATTCATTGGCTCTTGGTGGCAACGGTGGGTTGGTTTCTCGCCATTGTGTGGAGTGTTGCGGTCTTATACGTCAGCCTGGGTTTTCGCCAATTTAGCCACCATTTCACCGATATCCGTGACGCCCTGGAGGCCGGTGACGAAGCCGAGGCCCGAAATTTGTTGGCCGCGTGGCGCCAAATCGATGCCCACGAACTGGGCCGCAGCGAGATCGTCCGGCAGGTGATCGAACACTCAGTACTGGCGGCGCACCGGCATGTTTTTGGCGTGTTGGCCTGGTTTTCTGTTTTGGCCGCGTTGGGCCTGGGGCCTGCAGGCGCTGTGCTGTACCGCTTGAGCGAATTCGTGCCGCGTTACTGGGCACATCAAGGTGAGGCGCAACAGCATCCGGTGAGTGCGGCCCTGCTCGCGGCGGCCCGGCAAGTCTGGTATGTCGTGGATTGGGTGCCCGCACGCATCACCGCTTTGGGTTTTGCCGTGGTCGGGAGTTTTGAAGAAGCGATTGACGCCTGGCGCAACTATGCACAAGCGCATGGTGACCAAGCCGATCACGACGGCATCATCCTGGCAGCGACATCTGGCGCGGTGAATGTTCGCCTGGGTGGCGCGGGTACTCAAGCACAGGCGCAAGAGGAGAGCGCAAACCCCGCAACGCCCGAGGCGCTCGGTCAGGAACCACAATTGGGCCACCTGCGCAGCATTGTCGGCTTGGTGTGGCGCTCGGTGGTGTTGTGGATGGTCTTGCTGGCCTTGCTGAGCCTGGCACGCCTTTTGGGTTGACCGCCAGGGTCACTATTCAATAGCGGGACTGGCTGAGTTCAGCAAATAGATCGCTATATATTTGATAGCGATTAACGCTTATTTTGTCTGACCCTGCATCGATTTCTGTCTTTGATACTGCCGCCATGACGCCACAACCCGGCTCATGCAGGTGGCTACAGTTGTAAAACTTGCAATGGGCGACGTGCGGTTTCAAGTCGGGCATATAGGCCGCGAGCTGCGCAGGGTCAATATGGTTGAGGCCAAACTCCTGGAAGCCGGGTGAATCGATCAATGCTGTTCTTGGTGTGCCAACTAATTCGGGCTCACCAGCAGCCGCAGGGCCGTCGCTTTTTTCCTCATTGACCCAGTACCAGGTGGTGCTGGTCGTCGTATGTTTACCCGAGCCCAGCGCCTGCGAGATTTCCTGCGTATGCGCCAACGCGCCCGGAGACAACAAATTGATCAAGGTACTCTTGCCTGCGCCCGAGGGGCCCAACACCAAGGTCGTTTTGCCCCGCATCAGCTTCAGGAGTTCCACACGGTCGACATCCCCCGATTTTTTAAGTGACAAAGGTAACACGCCGTATTTCATTTGCCGGTACGGCAGCAGCCACTTCCAGGCGCGTTCGAAAGGCTCGACCAGATCACTCTTGTTCAGCGCAATGATGGGCGTGATGTGTTCGGCTTCAGCAGCAATCAAGGCACGTGACAGTTGGCTGCTGGAGAACTCGGGTTCAGCAGCCACCAAAATCAGGATTTGATCCAGATTGGCGGCAAATGATTTGGTGCGAATTTCATCTTGCCGGTAAAACAAATTGCGCCGCGGCTCGATTTTCTCGATCGTGCCCTCGTCGCCCGAGGGCAGCCACAACACCCGGTCACCCACGACGCCCTGGCTCTTTTTGCCGCGTGAATGGCAAATGAGCCGCCGCCCCTCGGGCGTTTCGACCAAAAAATGCCGCCCATAGTTCGAAACAATCAGACCTTGATCTAGCGTTTTTCGTTCCATCCGGTTCGATCTAGGGCGCCTGCTGGCGGCGCGAGCTATGCAGCGCGGCGCTCATTGCAAAAGCGCGTCCACCAGGGCGGCGCACTCAAAATCGCTGCTGGAAATACCGTTGACATCGTGCGTGTTGAAGCGGATGACGCAGCGGTTGTAATGCACGGAAAGCTCCGGGTGATGGTCTTGCCGATGCGCCACCAAGGCCACTGCGTTCACAAAAGCGATCGTCTCAAAATAGTTGCCGAAGTGGAAGGTTTTCACGATCGCCAGCGAAGCACCGTCACCATCGAGCTGCCAGCCCTCCAAGCGCGCGAGCTGAGCGACCAATTGGGTCGCCGTCAGCGCTTGACGGGCTTCGTTTGCCCAATTCTTGATTTTCAGATCTGTCGCCATAAATTCTTTGGCTTGACGTCAAACCGCCATGCGGGCCAAGCGTTCACTCGCGGGCGGGTGCGAATAATAGAACTTCACAAACACCGGGTCTGGCGTGAGTGTGGATGCGTTGTCTTCATATAACTTGAGCAAGGCGGTGGAAAGATCAGCGCCGCTGGTTTGTTTGACGGCATAAGCATCGGCCTCAAACTCGTGTTTGCGTGACATGTAGGCAAAAACTGGCGACAGGAAAAAGCTGAACACCGGGATCACCAACATGAACAACAACAATGCCAATGCATCATTGGGTGCCGCCAAGTTAGGCGTGACACCGAGCGCCAAATAAAACGCCGGTAGATTCGCCAGCCAGCCCAAGAGCGCGAAACCGACCAGGCTCATGGCAAACATCGAAACAATGCGTTTGATGATGTGTTTGTGTTTGAAATGGCCTAACTCGTGAGCCAAAACGGCATCGACTTCCGATGCCGTCAACTTGGCCAGCAAAGTGTCAAAGAACACTACCCGTTTGGAGGCACCAAATCCGGTGAAATACGCATTCGCATGGGAACTGCGTTTGCTGCCATCCATCACAAAAAGGCCCTTGGCCGCAAAGCCGCAGCGCTGCATCAGGGCGGTCACGCGGGCTTTGAGAATCTCATCGTCCAGCGGTTTGAACTTGTTGAAAAGCGGCGCGATGAAGGTCGGGTAAATCAGCAAGAGCAGCAAATTGAAAGCCATCCATAGGCCCCAGGCCCATAACCACCAAAGGCTGCCCAAAGCGCCCATCACCCACAGCACCAGGGCGACGATGGGCAGGCCGATGGCGATGCCAATCAGGCTGGATTTGAGCAAGTCGGTCAGCCAAAGCTTCAACGTCATTTTGTTGAAACCGAAACGCTCTTCCAACACAAAGGTTTGGTAGAGCGTCATTGGCAATTCGATCAAACTGCCGATCACGCTAAAGGTAGCCAGCAGCGCCAGTTGTTGCCACAGGCCGCCGCCCATCCAGGCCAGCAGGCTTTGGTTCAACGCGTTGAGCCCACCCAATAGGGTCCAACCCAGCAGTAGCGCAGCGCCTAAGGCCAATTCGAGCAAACCCAGGCGTGATTTGGCAATCGTGTAATCAGCCGCCTTTTGGTGTGCGGCCAAGCTGATTTGGCTGGCAAACGCGGGGGGCACGGCGCCGCGACGCTGGGCAACATGCCGGATTTGGCGCGTGGAGAGCCAGAATTTGATGGCGATGCCCACCAGCAGCGCTGCCGCAAAAAGCAGGGTCAAAAAGGCCGGGGACAAAGTCGAAGTGCTCATGACACTCAAGTTTAGGCCATCGACGACAATTCAATCCATGCCTGACAAAAAGACTTCCGTATCGCCCGCCGCCGGGGCCACCATGGCGGATTCCCTGCCAACCGAACTCAAAAAATCCGCGCACAACCTGGTCTGGCTGGACTGCGAAATGACTGGCCTGGATCCCGAGGTCGACCGCATCCTGGAAATCGCCGTGATCGTGACCGGCCCCCAGCTTGAGCCGCGCGTGGAAGGCCCGGTGCTGGTCATCCACCAGAGTGACGCGTTGCTCGATGGCATGGACAGCTGGAATAAAGGCACCCACGGCAAAAGCGGTTTGATCGACAAAGTGCGCGCCTCCACACTCACAGAAGCCGAGGCACAGGCCCAAATCCTGGCGTTTCTGAGCACCCACGTCAAAAAAGGCGACTCGCCGATGTGCGGCAATAGCATTGGGCAAGACCGGCGATTTCTCGTGAAATACATGCCCGAGCTCGAGGCATTCTTTCACTATCGCAACATCGACGTCAGCACGCTCAAAGAACTGGCGAAACGCTGGCGGCCCGACGTGTACAAAGGTTTCAAGAAAAAGCAGCGCCACACCGCTCTGGCCGACGTGTTGGAATCGATTGACGAACTTCGGCATTACCGCAGCCATTTTTTGAACTTGGACGGCGCGACAAAATCGTCTGACACAAAAAATTAGGTAGAAACCCGAATTTATGCCATAATCCGAGGCTGCGCTGAAAATTCGGCGCATTTGCACATCTGCTGTCACTCACCGGGCTTGACGCAGCTTCATCCAGAAGCCGCACTAAACAGGCTCCAAGCGCAACAACAATCCTGATCGAAGATCGATAAGGATTGACGCGCAGGTTCCGTTTGATGGTTGATGTTTTTTAACCATTGACGGGGCAGCGGCTCATAGAGCTGCCGTTCGCGTGTGAGATTGACATGACTGACACCTTTGCTGTGGCGGGCGACTTTTCGCCTGCTGATTCTTTTTCTACCTTTTCTGCTGACGAGTTTGTCGCAGTGCAGCCTGAAGCTGCTCTGGCGAGTGAGCCTGCGGTCGAAGCCATTGCAGAACCCGCGAAGCCCAACGGCTTTTTGCCGCTGGGTTTGGCCCCGGAGCTGATCCGCGCTGTGCAAGATCTGGGTTTTACCGAGCCCACCACGGTGCAAAGCAAAACCATCCCGCTGGCGATGCAAGGTGGCGCTGACGGCGCTGCCAAATTCATCGACTTGATGGTCTCCAGCCAGACCGGCAGCGGCAAAACCGCCGCTTTCCTTCTGCCCGTGTTGCATACCTTGCTCAAGCAGCAAGAAAATGCCGAGGCAAAAGAGCGCGCTGATTTCGAAAAAGCCACGGCTGACGCCGCCGCCAAAGGCGAGCCCGCACCCAAGCGCCCCAAGCGCAAAGACCCGACCAGCACCCGCAACTTCAAGGCCGCAGAACCTGGCGCGCTGATTTTGTGCCCCACGCGCGAACTCGCCCAGCAAGTCGCGCATGACGCCATCGACCTCGTACGCCATTGCCGTGGCCTGCGTATTGCCAATGTGGTGGGCGGCATGCCTTACCAGTTGCAAATCGCCAAGCTGCAAAACGCCAACCTCGTTGTGGCCACGCCCGGTCGCCTGTTGGACCTGCAACGGTCCATGCAGATCAAACTCGAACACGTCCAGTTTTTGGTGGTGGACGAAGCTGACCGTATGCTTGATTTGGGCTTTGCCGATGACCTGGCCGAAGTCAACCAACTCACGATCGAGCGCAAACAAACCATGATGTTCAGTGCCACGCTGGCGCCGCGCATTCAGCAGTTGGCCACCCGCGTGATGCGCGAGCCACAGCGCGTGCAGATCGATTCGCCGCAAGAGAAACACCAAAACATCAAACAAGTGCTATTTTGGGCGGACAACGCGCAGCACAAACGCAAGTTGCTGGACCACTGGCTGCGCGACACCACCATCAACCAGGCCATCGTGTTTGCCAGTACCCAAATCGAATGTGACGGCCTGGCCACTGATTTGCAGCAAGACGGCTTCAGTGCGGTCGCCCTGCACGGTGCCCTGAACCAGGGCCTGCGCAATCGCCGTTTGATGGCGCTGCGTGAAGGCCATGTACAAATTTTGGTCGCCACCGATGTTGCCGCACGCGGCATTGACGTGCCCACCATCAGCCACGTCTTTAACTTTGGCCTGCCGATGAAAGCCGAAGACTACACGCACCGCATTGGCCGTACGGGCCGCGCCGGACGTGATGGCTTGGCTGTCACCTTTGCCGAGTTCCGCGACCGCCGCAAGATTTTCGACATCGAAGCCTACAGCCGCCAGCCGATCAAAGCCGAAGTGGTGCCCGGCCTGGAGCCCAAGCAACGTTTCCCCGAGTCGCGCCCTGGTTCCAACTTTGGTGGCCGCATGAGCCATGAAGGCCGTGGCGGTAACGAAGGGTTTTCACGCGACCGCAAATTTGGTGGTGGCGGACGTGGTGGTCATACGGGTGCCAACAATGGCGGTGGCGCGGGTGGCGGCTTCAACTATGAGCGTAAAGGTGGGTTTAACGACCGTTTCGCCGGTGACCGTGCCCCTAGCCACGGTGCCAATGAGCGATTCGGTAACGAACGCCCCCAGTTTGATCGCGGCGACCGCGGTGGTTTCCCCGCGCCGCGTGGTGACTTTGCCGATCGTGCGCCTGCTTTTGGCAAGCCCGCATTCGGCAAGCCTGCATTTGGCAAACCGGCCTTCGCAAAGCCCGCTTTCTCCAAACCCGCTGGTGCCAAGGCTTTCCGCCCGGCGCCCGGACCCAAAGTGTTTGTACCGCGCGACGCCCAAAAGCGTTTCTCCCGCGAAACTTGATTTGTAGTGCCCAGACACTTGTTAACATCCATGCTAACAAGTGTCTACCGAGAGCCTCTGAATCGATGTTGATACATTGATTTTGACTCTAGGTCTCGTATTATGGCGTTTTCTTGCTATAAAATAAGTAGCTAAACCCAGGCGCCAGCTCGATTCTGATGGCGCGCGTATCGCCGCTCGGAAGCCCACTCAACCTTTCACCGCTCCCGCCGTCAAACCGGTGATGATTTGCCGCGCGGCGACAAAGGTGAAGATCAAAGGCGGGATGGCGATCAGGCTGCCCATGGCCATCACTTTGCCCCAGTCGACGCCAATGTCGGTGATGAAAAGCGATGCGGCAACCGGCAAAGTGCGGGTTTGCCGGTCTGTCAGTACCAAAGCCAAAATGAACTCGTTCCAGGCGATGCGAAACGTGAAGATCGATGCTGCCGCTAAGCCGGGGGCCATCAGCGGCAGCAGCACTTTGGTGAATACACGAAGCGGGCCGCAGCCGTCGATGGCCGCAGCTTCTTCCAGTTCTATTGGCACTTGCAGCACAAAGCCGTACAACAACCAAATCGTGAACGGTAAATTCACCGCCACGTACAACAACACCAGGCCCCACAAGCTGTTGACCAGCTTCCATTCGTTCCAGATCAAAAAGACCGGAATCGCCAACACTGCCAGCGGCACGGTGCGCAGCAAAAGTGTCGTGTAAGCGATGGTGCTGCGCCCTTTGAAACGAAAACGCGCCAGGCCATAAGCGGCCATACAACCCAACACCAAGGTGACGATGGTGGAGACGATACCCACGAAGAGGCTGTTGATGAGGTAACGATCGAGTTTGTCTTCTTGCAAAACCGCGCGGTAATTTTCCAGCGTGGGTACGAACAGAAAATTCAAGGGCTCCGCAAAAATTTGAACCTGCTGGCGCACACTTGTAGCGAAAATCACCACGATGGGTGCGATACACAAAAACGCCAATATGACGAGCATCGTGTAGTGCCCGGCCACCAGCAGCACAGGGCGCTTCATCGTTGTGCCTTTTTCATCGTTCTTCCCCTTTCATGGGGTTAGACAGGCGCAGCGCACCCCACGACAACGCCACCACCACAACCAACAAGAGTACCGAAATGGCAGCCGCCACACCCAGTTGCTGACCCACAAAGGCGGTTTTGTAAATATGCAGCGCGAGGATTTCCGTGCTGTCGCCGGGCCCCCCGAAGGTCAATACATAGACCACTTCGAGCACGCGAAACGCGTCGATCAGCCGCATCATCAGGGTAATGGCAATCACGTGCATCACCATCGGCAGTTTGACCAAAAAGGTTTGTTGCCACCAGCCGGCACCGTCGATGCGTGCGGCTTCAATCACGGAGCCATCAATACCCGCCAGCGCAGCAATCATCATGATGAAAACGAAAGGCGTCCATTGCCAGATGTCTGCCACCACGATGGCGATGAAGGCCAAAGTCGGGTCGGCCAGCCAGGTTTGGGCAGACAGGCCCATGGCCACCAGCGCCGCATTGATGAGGCCAAACTGCGCGTCGAACATGTAGCGCCAAACAAGCCCGACCGCGATGGGGGCAATCATCATGGGCAAAATGAACAAGGTGCGAAACACCGCCATGCCGCGCACCGGGTGCTCCAGCGCCAACGCCAGCGCTATGCCCAGCACCATTTCAGCGCCCACACATACAGCGGCAAACAAAATCGTCGTCCACAGGCTCGACCAGACGCGCGGGTTGCTGAAAGCGGAGACGAAATTGCTCCAGCCGACCCAGCGCGCGCTGCTCCAAGGCGTGCCCATCGACCAGTCGTACCCGGCCAACTGGAACGCGGACATCACCGGATAGAGGCAAGCCGCCGCCATGACCAGCACGGCGGGGCCAAGGTAGAACCAGACGACCCAGCGGGAGGTTCGCATGTTAGGTCTGTCGCAAGCCGCGCATTTTAGATTTTGTAACCCGCCTCGCGCATGATCTGGGTGACCTGCGGCACCATGCCATTCAAAGCGTCTTCGGCGCTCTTTTTACCGGTGAGCGCCTCGCTAATGCCCACACCCAGCGCTTGCACGTTGATCTTGTCCCACACGGCGATGATCGGACGCCAGTCAGGGTTGGAATACTTCAATGCTTCTTTGAAGGTGATGAACTCTGGATACTGGCGTACCAAATCGGCGTCGCCCAGGGTGGAGTTGCGAATGGGGGCTCCGCCTAAACGGGTGACCGTTTTGTCTTGCTTTTTGGAGGTTAGCCATTGCAGCAGCAAGAAACTCGCATCGGCATTTTTTGCATTTTTGGGGATGGTCAGCCCCAAGCCACCGGACTGCGACGCACGGCGCGTGCCCGCGGGGTGCAAGGCCCAGCTCACCTTGCCCGCCACGCGGCTGCGCGCTGGGTCGTTGATGACACTGGCCAGCGACGTTGAGTCGAGGTACATCGCGGCTTGCCCCTGCAAAAATGCCGTGTTCATTTCCCCTTGCCCGTAACCGGCAATTCCGGCGGGTCCAGTGGCCACCACTTCTTGCAAAAATTTGAGAGCGGCGATACCTTGGGCGTCGTTGAAGCGAGGTTTCCATTTGGCGTCAAACACGCTGCCACCCAGCGGGTTCAAGTGCAACAGCCAGGCGTGTACACACTGGTGTCCGGCCTGCCCACGTGAAGTCAGCGCGCCGATGCCTTCTTTGTCTTTAATCACACGCAGGAGTTTTGTGAACTGCTCGTAGTTCTCTGGTGGTTTGAGATCGTGTTTGGCAAAAATGTCGCGCCGGTAGGCCAGCACCGAGGTCTCCGCGCCATAAGGCAGGCCATACAACTTCGCACCTGGCCCCGCCAGATAGTCTTTCGGGCCACCGACCAACCCCAAGTTCTCCAAATAGATGGGGATGATGTCCTTCATGTCGTACTCAGGGTCCGCCAAAGCCGCGTTGGCAAAGAACGGTTCCAGCGGCTGCACCAGGCCTTTGGAGACGTATTCACTCTTCCACATCACGATGTAACAGGCCAGGTCGTAGTCGCCCTGGGGTTTGGCCATTTCCAGCAATTGTTTTTCTTTCAGGCGACCGATTGCCAATTTGTCGACTTCCACCTTGATGCCGGTTTCTTTGGTGAAGTCTGCCAGTACTTTGCCCATTGCATCGTAGTGCGGGTGGGCGGGGATGTTCATCGTGACCGTTTGGCCGGCATATTTGGCGTAGCGGTTTTGTGCCTGCACACCACTGAAGGGCAAGCCAGCGCCAAACACGGTGATGCTGGCACTTTTGATCAGTTCTCTGCGTTTCATGGGTTGTCTCCTGGGGTTGAAATTGAATCTTGAAATGGAAATTAGGGGCGCAGGGCCTGCCCGCTGGCGGCATCAAACACATGCAGATGAACAGGTGGCACGTCCAGGGCCAGCTCGGTACGCAATTGGTGGTGGGCATCGCCCGGCACGGTCACGACGATGCGTGTCCCCGCAGCGCCGTTTGTGGTCGCTTTTGTACCCACCAGCGTACCTACGAGCTGGCTTTCGGTGCCCAAATATTCACATACGTTGACCTGCATACGCAGGCCGCCGCCCGCGCTAGGCACTGCTGCTTGCGGGCGAAAGCCCACGATCAGTTCGCGTCCGTCGGCAGCGCCCGTCTGCGCCAGCCAATCAGGTGCGGTCAGTAAAAAGCCGTCACCTTGCAATGTCAAACCGGCGTCGGCTTTTGCAGCCCGCACTGGCAGCAAGTTCATGGTGGGTGTGCCGATAAAAGCAGCCACAAACAGGGTCGCTGGGCGGTTAAACACCTCGCTGGGTGTGCCCACTTGCTGGATGCGGCCTTTGTCAAACACCACGATACGGTTGGCCAATGTCATGGCCTCGACCTGGTCATGGGTCACGTACACCGTGGTTTTGCCAAGTCGCGCGTGCAAGAGCGCCAGTTCGGCACGCATGTGGCCGCGCAGCTTGGCATCCAAATTGGAGAGCGGCTCATCAAACAGAAAAACCTCGGGCTCGCGCACGATGGCGCGGCCAATGGCGACGCGCTGGCGCTGGCCGCCTGAGAGCTCTTTGGGTTTGCGGTGCAGCAGGTGTTCGATGTTGAGCACCTTGGCGGCGGTGGCCACTTTGGCGTCAATGTCAGCCACGGGTCGCCCGGCCAAACGCAATGCAAACGACATGTTTTGCGCTACGTTCATGTGCGGGTACAGCGCGTAATTTTGAAACACCATGGCGATGTCGCGCGCCATGGGGTGTACGTGGGTCACGTCG
>JANOXL010000274.1:0-9417 GCA_031418395.1 Rhodoferax sp.
CATTTGAAGGCAAGGAAGACACCTTTTTGATAGCAAACTATCCATATATTTCGTGACCCAGAGCACGAATTTTTGTATATCGTCGGCTCAAACCTGAGATCAAACCCAAAATGGGTATGATAAGGCGACGAACTTGAGCCCCGGTGCTTTTCGCCCGGTTTGAACTCGGCAGCCTGATGGCCTTGTAAGAATCAAAGCGGCTGTTCGACTACTGGTCAGACGATGTCAGGACGTACCGAAGACACGGTACCTATCATCCTGATCGTTGGTTTTTTCACTCAATCAAACCCAGGAGCCCGTCCCATGAAAACGCTGACCATTTCCCTTGTTGCCGCCGCCTCGCTACTGTCCTTGAACGCCATGGCGCAAGTCAATCCGGCAGCGCCGGTCGATCCGTCTGCCTTTCTTAATCAGTTCGAGTCCACATTTGGCAAGTTTGAGGGTTACCGGCGCTCTGGCGCGAAAGGTGTTTGTGCCATGGGGGAGTTTGTGGGCTCCGCAGAAGCCCGTGCACTGTCGAGCTCCTCCACCTTTAGCGGCAGGCCCGTGCCGGTCGTGGTGCGGTTCTCGGTCGGCGGCGCCAACCCCAAGGCGCCGGACAACGCCAAGTCCCAGCGCAACCTCGCGCTTCAGTTCAATCTGCCTGACGGAGAGCAATGGCAGATGGGCAACATTTCAGCGCCGGTGTTTGGTGCATCGTCACCGCAGCAATTCATCGCTCTTTTGGCTTCGCGCCAGCCGGATCCTGCAACCAAACAGGCTGATCCGGCCAAAGTGAAGGCCTTCAACGATGCCAACCCCGACGTGCTGCTGCAGGGCAAACACTTTGCGTCGCAACCGGTGCCTGCCAGTTTTGGCAGCGTCAACTATTGGGGCGTGCATGCGTTTGGTTTTGTCAACGCCAGCGGGACCAAGCAGTTTGGCAAGTGGATTTTCGAACCCGTGGGGGGCTCGCAGGGGCTGACCGACGAAGAGGCGAAGGCCAAAGGCCCCAGCTTTCTGTTTGACGATTTGCGCCAGCGCGTGAAAGACGGCAAAGTGGCTTTCAACTTCAATCTGGAGCTGGCGCAACCCGGCGACAAAATAGACAATGCCACCGTGCCGCTGCCTGAGGGCCGCAAGAAGGTCAACCTGGGCATGTTGAAGGTCACTTCGGTCTCGGAAGATGGCGGTGGCCCGTGCCTCACCATCACCTTCAACCCGATGAACATGCCCAAGGGCATCGAGGCCTCTGCTGATCCGATGTTGCCAGCGCGTGCAGCCCCCTACGGTGTTGGATTGGGCAGGCGGTTGACGGAAGGCGCTAAGCAGCAGTAAACGCAAGCGCACCCTGTTTCACGCACCCTGCCCCAGACGTCCCCGCAAAGATATCCAATTTTTTGAAAGACCACCACCATGATGGCCTCCCGCAGAACATTCGTCATCCAGTCGCTGGCTGGCACAGGGGCGCTGGCGGCCCTGTCCATGGCCACTACAGCGCAGGCTCAATCTGCCGTATCAGACTCAGAACCTCAGGCCATGGCCCTGGGGTACCAATCTGACGGCAGCAAAACTGACCTCAAAAAGTACCCCAATTACGCGGCTGGCCAGAGTTGCTCAGCCTGTGCCTTGTTTCAGGCCAAAGCGCCGGGCGAACCCGGCAACTGCGGCGTGTTCGCCAACCGCTTGGTCGCCAACAAGGGCTGGTGCAGCGCCTGGACAAAAAAGGCTTAGGGAGCCACTTGCCAGACGACGGCACCTCATTTTCAATGACGGTTTGTCGATCACCCATTAGTAAATATTCAGGTTAATTGGTGGGTGAATTTTTGCACTTGTAGCTACCTGCGAAGCAAGCACAGGCACTTCAGCCTGTTTAACTATGTGGAAAATTTTTCGGGGGTGTTTTGGGCCTCAGCTGCCTCCAATTGCAACATCACCGACGCGGTTCTCGTTTGGCGAAGCGGCCTGGCCTCCGGGCGGCGTGGTCAGGGCAAATTGGCGACCAGGTCGCGTGAGGATTCCTGAACAATGGTTTTCATGGAAACGTATTCCTCTGCCATGGACTCATGCGAAAACGTTGATTCCTGCGCACCCTCCCAGGCGATCGAGCCGTCCCGGCTGTCCCATATTTGAAGAAAAAGCCGGATCGTGCTGGTTTTGGTTTCCAGAACCCGGACACCGAAGAACCCAAACCGGCTTTTGGACTCCTGCTTGAACGCGCCCAACTTGAGTTGTGCGAGGTAGCGCATTCCGGTGGCGCTCGCAACTTTACGCAGCGTGTCAGGGTCGAATATCCCGGCGAGCCGGTAGTCTTCAAACATCTGCCGGTATTCGCGCGTCAGCCCATGTCGATTGATCGCGCTCAAGGTCCGGGGAAGCGGCGAGACCCGCAATTCGGGTCGCCCGCTTCTCAACATTTCGGTGAAGGAAAGCGCCAGCGCCTGTCTGTCCTCTTCCTGTCCGGTGGCGGACGACGGTGTAATCAGGGCGATGCCGCCGTCCCGCAGGTCCTCGGTCTTGAGGCTGATGGCCAGCACCTGGATCGTCGGGCTGTTTTGCACGGTCGTGGATTCAAGTTTCTGGCTTGCGCAGCCACTCAGCATCAGGACAAGACCCGTCGCCAACGCGGCCACCATCCGGATGGAATTGGCTGAAATTGACATGATGTGCAAACCCTCGTATGAAAATGTCGGAGAACAATATCTGGTCGGCTGGAACGCACCCCCAGCCTCGCGCCCCATGCTCGCCAACTTAACCCAAACCAGGCCGCTGCAATGTTCGTTGCCGCACCCAGCGGAAATTAATTCGCCGATTGATCCGGTGCGTTGTGTGCGACAGCGCACAGCGCCGACCCAGGTTTGGCTGCATCGTCAACCCAAACGTCAGCCAGAACAGATGATTCAAGTTTGCCCGCCGTCAAAGCCGTCGTCATGCCAGTTGTCAGGGCGTTCAAGTGGCTCGCCACCTTGGTCCTGGCGGTCATCGCGATGGTGATTTTGTTCATCGCGCTGTTTGGCTGGAACTGGCTGCGCCCGCCGATCGAGAAATTCGCCCTGAACAAAACCGGGCGTTCACTGGCCATCCAGGGCGACCTGACGCTCAAATTCGCCTGGCCTTTGCCGCGTTTTCAGGCCAGGGACGTGACCTTCGCCAACCCGGCGTGGGCCAAAGAGCCGTTGATGCTCAATAGCAGGGCGGTCGAGGTCACGCTGGATCTGACCGCCCTGCTCGCCCGGCGCATCGAGTTTCCGCAGGTCCACCTCGAGCGCCCCGTGGTCATGCTGGAACAAAACCCTGAGGGACGCAAGAGCTGGCTGCTTGACCTGAACCAGACGGACGAATCCGCGCGCATCGAAATCGGCTTGCTGAGCCTGGATCAGGGAACACTGGGCTTCGACGATGCTGCGAGCAAAACCCGGCTGCGCGCCGAACTCAGCACAAGGCAGCCGGACGCAGCCGCATCCGTCTATGGTCTGGATTTCAGTGTGCAAGGGCAATTCAAGGGCCTGCCGGTCAAGGCCCAGGGCAGCGGCGCGCCGGTGCTGGCTCTGCGTGACGAGACAAGGCCCTATGCATTGAAAATTGACGCCGATCTGGGCCGCACCCACGTGCGGGCTAAAGGCCAGGTGACCAGCCTGCAAAAGATCTCGGCCCTGGACATGGCCGTCGCACTGCGCGGCGACAACCTCGACCAGCTGTTCCCCCTCATCGGTATCGCCACACCCAGCACGCGCGCCTACGTAACGGATGGCCACCTGGTCCACGCCGGCAACCGCTGGCAATATGACAAATTCAAGGGCCGATTTGGTGACAGCGACATGGCCGGGTCGATCAAGGTCACGACCGGCGGCCAACGCCCCATGCTGGTGGCGGTCTTGAATTCAAACCTGCTCGACATTGCCGACCTGGGGCCGCTGATTGGCGCGCGCCCCGGCAATGTGAAAGCAGCCAGGCTGGCAGCGCCTGCCAACACAACCGCCATCCTGGCCACTACGGCCCCGCCCGTGCCCCGTGTAACACCTGCCCGCGTGCGGGTGTTGCCCGACCTGCCGTTCAATACTGAGCGCTGGGGCAGCCTAGACGCCGACGTCCATTTGCACGCCAAGTCCATCGGCAGGGCCTCGGATTTGCCGCTGGACAACCTGACAGCGCATATGCTATTGCGTGATTCCGTGTTGACGCTGAACCCGCTGGATTTCGGCCTGGCGGGCGGGCACCTTAGCGCGGCGATTACGCTGGATGGCAGCAAGAAACCGATCCAGGCGCGCGCCCGCGTGAAGGCGCAAAAACTCCAACTTGCCAAACTGATTCCCGGTGTCAAACTCAACCAAGCCAGCATTGGGCAGGTCAACGGCCAGTTTGACCTGAGCGGCGCCGGGAACTCGGTGGGTGCCATGTTGGCCAGCGCCAACGGCCGGGCTGGCCTGGTCGTCGCGGGTGGCCAGATCAGCCGCTTGATGATGGAAAAGCTCGGCTTGCACCTGTGGGAGATGCTGGCGCTGAGCCTGAGCGGCGACCAGCTGATCGAGCTGCGTTGCGCCGTGGCGGATTTCGAGGTACGCCAGGGCACCATGCGGCCCAATACCTTGCTGCTGGACACCTCGGTGACCACCATCAGCGGCACCGGCAGCATCGACCTGGCGCAAGAGCGACTTGACCTGACGCTGAATCAAAGGACAAAAACCACCAGCCCGCTGGCTTTGCGCAGCCCCATCTACATCCGGGGCAGTTTCGCCAGGCCAGTGGCCGGCGTTGACAAGGGCCGGGCTGCGGTTCGCGCCCTGGGTGCCGTTGCGCTCGGTTTGGTCAACCCGCTGCTGGCGCTGATCCCCCTGATCGACCCCGGGCCGGGCAAAGACAGCGACTGCGGGCGTTTGCTGGCACCGGGCAAACCCCCAGCCTCGTCCAAAGAAGCAAAAGCGGCGGCGCAAAAATAAAACCCGACGGTCAGGAAATTCAGCCGCGTAGGTCGGATTTAGCCCAGTGTCCCGAAGACAGGCTGGCGTTTTTGGCTTTAACGTGACGCTCAACGTGCAATCGACATCCAGGTTACGCGTTTGTGCGCATCAGGCGTGCTGGCTTGGGCTGACTTCCTGCGTCGCCCATGATCGATGTAGCCACGGGTGCGCACCCCAGTGCCTCGCAAGCCGGGGTGAGGGGCCAACTTTGGGTTGACGCAGGCCAGATCCGTTTGTAGCGGACTCACTGGCTTATTGCCCACGCCTTTAATCTGACCTTGGGCGCTGGGTTTGACCCAGGAGGCTGGCCCTGGCGAACACGGCCTGCCCGCCTCCTACGTGCGCTGTCGCACAGTCGGCCTCGATCAATCCGTGAATGATCAAAGCTCCTGCCACGGCAACCTGCTGATTGATCGATATGTACGACGAAAGCGCTTCAATGACCCACGCCATGCACAGTGCCAAAGTGATCGGGCCGATTGCTTACACCAAAAGCGATGGGAGAAAAGGGACTATTCCCGTTGGCCCTTGCCTGATTGAGCAGGTTGATGTGGGCATGTTTGACATCGTCTGGGGCGCACGCGGGCAAAGCTGTGCCGCGCTGCGGGTTGAAGACGTCAAGGCTGCGGCAGATGTCGGGCATCTCGTGCTCCTGGACTAGCTCCCAGGCTCAGCACGCACTTTTCAGTTCCCTCTAGAAGGCTTCAATTGGTTCCACCATGGCCATGACCACATTTCCTGAAGACACGCCTTTCTCGTCGTGCAAGGCGGGCGACGGGCAGCTCGCCAGCTGTACCGTCAAGGCGCTCCTCACGCGCAGGTGTGAGCCCGACGCATTGCACACGCTGCTCATGGCCGAGTACGAAACCCGGCGCGCCAGCGCCGGTTTGCTGATCACCGAGGCCACCGCCATCAGCCATCAGGGTCAGGGCTACTCCGACGTACCCCGCCAGCGAGACCACGCCATCCTTGGCGTCAACCATCAACACCACTGAAGGACTGAATCATGAAGAGAAATTTTCTGTTTGCAGTATTGAGCATCGCCACTGCGCTCATCCAGGCGGGCCCGGCGCTGGCCCAGATTGCGGGCTCGACAAGCCTGGGAGTCGCGGTGTCTGAGATAAGTGAAATCGCCAACGGCTGGAGCGCCAAGAAAAGCATTTTGGGCAAGCCTGTCTACAACGATGCCAGCCAGAAAATTGGCACGGTTCAGGACCTGATCATTTCTCCGGACAAGAAACTGTCGTACCTGATCATTGGTGCGGGTGGCTTCATTGGCATAGACCGCCATGATGTCGCCATTCCTGCGGCGCAAATCCAAAACAAGGACGGCAAAATTGTGCTTGCAGGCGCTACCAAAGACGTGGTGATGGCGATGCCCCGGTTTGAATACGCCAACGACACCCAACGGCGCGACGAGTTCGTGGCCTCAGTTCAGAAGGACATCGTCAAAGCCAAAGCGAAACTTGCCGCGATGGAGAAGAAGGGCGCAGCCGCCACGGGAGACGCTAAAACCAAGATCGACCAGGAGCTAGCCAACTTGAAGCAGGAAACCAAAGCAGCGGAAGACAAATTCGCCGAGATGAACCGCGCAGGTTTGGCCAGGTGGAAGGAATTTGAAAGTGACATGCGCCAAGCGATAGCGCGCCTGCGCAAGTCGCTTTCAGAAGCGATTGCTTGATATTTTCCTTTTGCTTTCGGGCGCACCGACCTCAAGGGACTCTGGCGGATTGGTGCGTGCGCCTGCCAGCGCCAAGAACACCACTTTGTACGGTAGCGCACTGACGGCCCTTGAATAGCCGGCGACAGTGCGTGCCTAGGCTGAAGCCCACTTCAGTCCGAAGGAAATCCACGTGAATCAGTCCAACACCTCATTGAGGAGGTTTGCAAGGTGAGTCAAGTCGCTACAGTTGAAAAGCCCGGCACACTGGGCCTGGGTCTGCTGGTCGCACTCGTGGTCGGATCCATCCTCGGCAGCGGCATCTTCGGCCTACCGCAGAACATGGCCGTAGGTGCCGGTGCGGGCGCCATCGTGATTGGCTGGGTGATTACCGGCTTCGGCATGTTGATGCTGGCGCGCACCTACCAGATGCTGTCAATCCGCAGGCCGGATTTGGACAATGGCGTCTACGCCTATGCGCGCGCGCTGGCGGGAGAGTATGTGGGGTTCAACGCGGCATGGGGTTACTGGATCAGCGCCTGGATCGGCAACGTCGGCTACCTGGTGGCGGCCTTCGGCGCGATGGGCTACTTTTTCCCGGCGTTTGGAGAAGGCAACAGCGCAGCGGCGATCCTGGGCGCTTCCGTCGTCACCTGGATCGTGCATGGCTTGGTTCTGCGTGGCATTCAGGGTGCGGCCGTTTTGAATGCAGTCGTGACGCTGGCCAAGATCGTGCCGCTGCTGCTGTTCATCGTGCTGGTGGCAATGGCATTCCAGGTCGATACCTTCAGTCTCAATTTTTGGGGCGATGCCAAACTTGGCTCAGTACTCGACCAGGTGCGAAGCACCATGCTGGTGACCGTGTGGGTGTTCATCGGCATAGAGGGGGCCAGTGTGTATTCGGCGCGCGCCAGAAATCGCGCCGATGTCGGTCGCGCCACCGTGATCGGTTTTTTGATTTGCCTTGTGCTGCTGGCTTGCGTTTCCCTGTTGTCGCTGGGCATCTATTCGCAATCCGAGCTGGCGGGACTCAAAAACCCGTCAATGGCCGCTGTGCTGGAGAAGGCCGTTGGCACCTGGGGGGCGGTGCTGGTGTACCTGGGTTTGATCGTGTCCGTGGGCGGTGGTTTTTTGGCGTGGACGCTATTGGCTGCCGAGTCATTGTTCACGCCAGCAGGCGGTGGCGTGATGCCAGCCTGGCTGGCCAAACAAAATGACAAGGGCGTCACCGCCAACGCACTGTGGCTCACCAACGGCATGGTGCAGGTGTTCCTGCTTGTGACCTTGATGTCGAAGGCGTCCTACCTGGCCCTGATTTCACTGTCTACGGCAATGATTTTGGTGCCCTATCTTTTCAGTGCCATTTATGGCTTGAAGCTGGCGTTGGCCGACGAGCACGGGCCCGTCGTCAAAAAGGCAGTTCAGCCCACACCAAAGGTTCGGGTAAGCGGCAGTGACATGCCAGTGGCCGCGCTGGCAGCCGTCTACTGCGTCTGGTTGCTTTATGCAGCCGGACTGAAGTATCTGCTTTTGAGCGCCCTGCTGTATGCGCCCGGCGCCATTATTTTTCTGATCGCCAAGAAACAGCACTCAGCGCGACCGTTCACTGGTCGGGAACAGGTGATTTTGGCAGCGCTGGTGCTCTTGGCATCCGTGGCCGGCTGGATGTTGTGGAGCGGCAAGCTCACGATGTGAGTCGGCGAAATCGCCACGGCCTTCTATTGATGAAGTTGACACGGAACCACGAAAGACACGCATGAACCTGGGATTGCATTCAGAAGTTGGCCGTCTTCGCAAGGTGCTGGTGTGCCGCCCTGGGCTTGCACAAAAGCGACTCACACCGGCCAATTGCCATGAGCTGCTGTTTGACGATGTGTTGTGGGTCGCGCAAGCCCGCAACGACCACGATGCGTTTACCAGCGCCATGGTGGAGCGCGGTATCGAGGTGCTGGAGATGCACGACCTGCTGGCCCAGACGATGGCCGACGCGCAAGCTTGCAAATGGGTTCTTGACCACAAGCTTGGCGTCAACTTCATGGACGCAGAACTGGCCGGGCAGTTGCGTCCATGGTTCAACTCGCTGCCACTTGCCCAAATGGCAGCCTACTTGATGGGTGGTGTGGCGCGCTCAGACTTGCCGTTCGAACCGAAAGGCCTGCTGGCGCAGTGCAGCAGCTCGGCCGAGCTGCTGATCGCACCGATGCCCAACACCTTGTTCACCCGCGACAGCAGTTGCTGGATTGGGCAAGGCGTGGTGCTGTGCCCGATGTACTGGCCCGCGCGCCAGCAGGAGACGCTGCTGATGACCGCCATTTACCGCTTCCACCCGTCGTTCAAAGGCAAAGTCACCGAGTGGTGGGGCGGCCCTGACAAGCACCATGGTCTGGCCACCGTTGAAGGCGGTGACGTCATGCCCATCGGCAAAGGAGTCGTGCTGATCGGTATGGGCGAACGCAGTTCCCCGCAGGGGGTGAGCCAATTGGCGCGGTCTCTATTCGCTCAAGGTGCAGCCACGCATGTACTCGCCGCTCAGTTGCCCAAGTCACGCGGGGCGATGCATCTGGACACGGTATTCAGCTTTTGCGACAAGGATTTGGTGACCGTCTTTCCGGAGGTCGTGGACGGCATTCGCACGCACAGCCTGCGCCCCGGCAAGGGAGCCGGCGATCTGGACGTTCGCCTGGAGGAGACATCATTTCTGGAGGTGGTGGCACGGGCGATCGGCTTGCCCACACTGCGCACAGTGGCGACCGGTGGCGATGCCTATGAGGTGGAACGCGAACAGTGGGACGACGGCAACAACCTCCTGGCCATCGCCCC
>JANOXL010000275.1:0-2181 GCA_031418395.1 Rhodoferax sp.
CTTTCAGAATGGATGGTGCGTGGTTTCGGCGAAAAGTATGGCGTGCAGATCGTCAACTATTTCGGCTCCAACGAGGGCGCGGCGCTGTCAGGCAGCGATATCGACATTCCTGACCCGGCCCTGCGCGCCCAGTATTTTCCGCGTGCGGGTGTGGCGGGATTCACCTGGAGCGTATCGACCACACGCAAAATCAAAACGCGCTTGGTGGATCTCGAAACCGGGCTCGATATTGAAACACATGGGCACAGCGGCGAATTGCGCTTCAGCGGCCCCACGGTGTTCAGCGGGTATTTCAACGCGCCCGAATTGAGCGAGCGCGCCTTTGACGAACAGGGGTTTTACAAAACGGGTGACTTGTTTGAAATCGCCGGTGAGCAATTGCAGTATTACCGCTACGTGGGCCGCTCCAAAGACTTGGTGATTCGCGGCGGCGTCAACATATCGTCCGAAGAAATTGAAACCCTGCTGGCCGCCTGCCCTGGTGTGCGTGAAGCGGCCGTGGTGGGAGTGCCCGACATCACGCTAGGGGAAAAACTCTGTGCCTGTATTGTCCCAACCGAAGGGGCAGTCGTGACACTGCAAACGATCCAAAACTTTTTGCGCAATGAGAAACGCATCGCCGTCTACAAGTTGCCGGAGTACCTGCTGGCGCTGGATGTGTTGCCGCGCAACCCGGTGGGGAAAATTCTCAAGCGCGAATTGCGCCAACTGGCAAAAGCCCTCGCATGAAACCCGTGTTGTTATTGATTCCCGGCATGTTCAATCCGCCCGAGGTGTTTGACGGCCTGCTGCCACATTTACAGAGCCGATTTGACATCCGCGTGGCCAGTGTCACCACACAAAGCAGCATCGCTGAGATGGCGCAAGACGCTTGGCGTTTGGTAGCCGATGTTTCACCGCCCCAGCGCCTGGTGGTGGCTGGGTATTCGATGGGAGGTTATGTGGCCTTGGCTCTGGTGCACCAGTATCTGTTAACGGCGCGGCCACCAGCGAGCTGGGCGATGGCGCTGCTGTTCACCGGAGGTCACGCCGAGTCACCCGAAGGTTTGATCGCCCGCGAAAAAACCATTGCGGCCTTGCAGCGCAACCCGGAGGCGACCATCAACGCCATCACCGATGTGGCCACACATCCGGCCACGCCTGAACGCGAGGCGCTGCGGGCGAAGGCCAAGGCCATGATGCTGCAGGTGGGCGCCGAAGCGGCGATTCGCCAAATCCGTGCCATCATGGCGCGGTCTGATGCCCGCCCGTGGCTGCCCCAAGTGGCCGCGCGGGTGCTGGTGCTCGGCTCGCACCACGACAAAGTGGTGGCACCCAGTTTTTCAGAAGAACTGGCCGCGCTCGTGCCGCAGGCCGAACTGGCCTGGTTCGATGAATGTGGGCACTTCGCACCTTTGGAGCAGCCCGAACAGGTGGCACAACAACTCAGGAGATTGGCATGAACTTTTCTTTTCACCCCACGAACCATTCACGTCGCCGCGTGATGAAACTGGCACTTGTGAGTTTGGTGAGCCTGCCCGTCGCCTTGCCTTTTGGCGCAATGGCTCAAGCGGTCTTCCCCGACAAACCTGTGCGCGTGGTCGTGCCCTTCGCGCCCGGCAATACGCTGGACACTGCGCTGCGCCAGGTGGCCGAGGTGTTCAAGGTCAACACCGGGCAGACCCTGGTGGTCGATGCCAAACCAGGTGGCTCCGGCATCATCGCCGCACAACACGTGATGCAGGCTGCGCCAGACGGCTATACCTTGTTGCTGGCCAATACCAGCATGTTCACCATCAACCCGCACACTTTTGCCAAGCTGCCTTATGACCCGGTGAAAGACTTCAAACCCGTCACCAATTTTCTGGGCGCAGCCTTGGTGATGGCTGTGCATGCGAGTGTGCCCGCCAACAATGTCGCCGAGTTTGTGGCCTGGACCAAGGCCAACCCCGGCAAGGTGTCGTTCGCGTCTTTCACGGCGGGCAACTCATCTCATTTTGCGGGCGTGATATTGAACCAACGCGCGGGCCTGGACATGACCCATGTGCCCTTCAACGGCACACCACCGGCCGTGCAGAACCTGGTGGGCGGGCAAGTCAATGCGGCGTTTCTGCCGCTCTTGGCCGTCAAGCCCCATGTGGATTCGGGCAAGGTCAAAGTCATCGCCATCACCAGCCCGCAGCGCTCGGCACTGGCACCCAA
>JANOXL010000276.1:0-14106 GCA_031418395.1 Rhodoferax sp.
CATTGAGCATGAACTCGAACGGCAGGTCGCTGCGGCCAACCTCTGTCTCCTGAGCCAGCGGCGCTCCGGCAAGCGCCTGCTCCATGTACCGCCGCGGCTCCCGGTAGCGCACCTGACGCATGATCCGGTGGGCAAAGCTGAGCTTGCTGTGGGCGCCCGCGCCGATGCCCAGGTAGTCGCCGAACTGCCAGTAGTTCAGGTTGTGCCGGCAGGCATGGTCGGCTCGGGCATAGGCCGAGACTTCATAGCGCTGCAGGCCGGCGGCGCCGGTCATCTCGGTGATCCGGTCGAGCATGTCCCAGGCCAGGTCCTCGGGCGGCAGCAGTGGCGGGAACTTGGCGAAATAGGTGTTGGCCTCGACCGTCAGGTGGTACACCGACAGATGCGGTTGCGCCAGCGCCAGCGCCTGAGCAACGTCGTGCTCCAGGTCGGCGAGGGTCTGGCCGGGCAGCGCGTACATCAAGTCCAGATTAAAAGTGTCAAAGGCATCAGCGGCCTCCTCTACGGCAGCCCTGGCCTGAGCGGCGTCGTGAACACGGCCCAAGACCTTCAGGTTGGCGTCGTTAAAACTCTGCACACCGATGGACAGGCGCGTCACCCCAGCCGCGCGGAAGGCGCGGAAGCGGTCTTTCTCGAAAGTGCCGGGGTTGGCCTCTAATGTGATCTCACAGTCAGGCGTGAGACGCAAGCGAGCGCGCACATCACCCAGCAGCCGATCCATGGACTCTGCCGAAAACAAGCTGGGGGTGCCGCCACCCAAAAAGATGCTGTGAACCGGGCGGCCCCAGATAAGCGGCAAAGCGGCATCCAGATCAGCCACCAGCGCGTCGATGTAGCGCGCCTGCGGTAAGAGCGCAGGTGCCAGCTCGTGCGAATTGAAATCGCAATACGGGCATTTTTTGAGGCACCAAGGCAGATGGACGTACAGCGAGAGCGGCGGCAGCGCCGCCAACTGCAAACTACCGGGCCGCATGTAGTGAGTCACCGGTGGCAAGGGGCCCTGGGTCGCAGCATCAGGCTCTGTCCGGATTGGAATCATGGTGTGAACCAATTCGCGCGCATCAAATCCACCATGGCGCGCGTTGCGATGCCCCTGTGGCTGTGGGCGTTCTTGACTTCCACAGGCAGCTCAGCAAACGTTTTCCCAAACTGCGCAATCCACATCACCGGGTCGAACCCAAAGCCATTTTGGCCAGCGGGCTGCCGCGCGATCTCGCCCACGGCCCGACCCACGGCAATCAAAGGCTCAGGATCCAGCGGATGCCGAAGTGCCACCAATGTGCTGACCAAGGCGGCGCGCCGGTTATTGATGTGGGCCATTTGTTCCAGCAAAGCCAGGACGTTGTTGTCATCGCTTTTTGCATACCCAAACTGCGTCGCGTAAAACGCGGTATCCACACCGGGCAAGCCGTTGAATGCATCGACACACAGCCCAGCGTCGTCGGCAACCGCAGGCAAGCCACTGATCTGCGAGGCGTGACGCGCCTTGGCCAGTGCGTTTTCAACAAAACTGCGATGCGGCTCGGGTGCTTCCGGGATGCCCAATGCCGCCTGGCTGATCAACTCGACACCCAAAGGCGCGAACATGGCGAACAACTCGGCCAGTTTTCCTGGATTCTTGGACGCCAAGACGAGTTTCATGTTGCCCTTTGCAGCCCGATCTTCAGGGCTGACGCTGCAACACCATCAGCTCGCCGATGCCTTTTTCAGCCAGCGCCAAGAGGGCGTTCATCTCCTCGCGTGAGAACGCTGCGCCCTCGGCTGTGCCCTGCACTTCGACAAAGTGGCCAGCGCCAGTCATCACGACATTCATGTCGGTATCACAGGCGGAGTCTTCGGTGTATTCGAGGTCCAGGAGCGGCGTACCTTGCACGATGCCCACCGAAATGGCAGCCACCTGCGCAATGATGGGTGAAGCTGTCAGTTTGCCGCTGGCCAAAAGCTTTTTCACAGCATCCTCGGCGGCCACAAAAGCGCCGGTGATACTGGCAGTGCGCGTGCCCCCATCGGCCTGCAACACGTCGCAGTCGAGTTGGATCGTGCGTTCACCCAAGGCTTTCAGATCAAACACGGCGCGCATGGAACGGCCAATCAAGCGCTGAATTTCCTGCGTGCGCCCACTTTGTTTGCCGCGCGCGGCTTCGCGGTCGCTGCGGGTATGGGTGGCGCGCGGCAGCATGCCGTATTCGGCGGTGACCCAGCCCTCGCCACTGCCGCGTTTGTGGGGCGGTACTTTTTCTTCGACCGATGCAGTGCACAGCACTTTGGTGTTGCCAAACTCGATCAACACCGAGCCTTCGGCATGGATAGTGAAGTTGCGGGTGATGCGCACGGGGCGCATGGCATTGGCGGCACGGGCGTCCGCGCGAAGGTAGTTGGTCATGGGCACATTTTCGGAGAAAAGATACTACGCGGTGAACGCGCAGGCAGATGGGAGATTTGATCTGTGGTGATCAGCGATGGAAGATCAAAAATCAGCGTTTTCGGGCCGCCGATCGTTTGATCGCTTCATTAATTTCGGCAATTGAGCGCTCAATCGCAGCTTCGTCCATATCGTCAAGGTCGGACAACTCAGCGGCCATCGGGTCAATTTGCATGGTGGACGAAAATCCGCCATCCTCAATGTCTTCGGTGGAAATGTTGGCGCGGGTCGCTTCAAAACCCGCTGGTGTTTCCCACTCGAACGCAATCACGGTGACGTTGTCGCTGTTGCCGTTGGCTTTCTTAAGTGCGGCGTCCACCAGTTCCGGCACCGAAACGGGAATAGGATTGGCCGCCATTTGCTGGACGATGTCGGGGTCTTCCACACTGCTCCACAGACCATCGGAACACAACAAGACGCGGTCGCCCTGTTGCAGGGGTACGGGGCCTTTGATATCAAGAATCGGTTTGGTAGGTGACCCCAAACACGTGAACAAAATATTACGGTTGCCGACATAACTCGGTTTTCCTACGGGCGTCACCTGGCGCTGTTCTTGATAGGAGTGGTCGCGCGTTCGCACCATCATTTCACCTTCGCGCACCAAATACAGCCGCGAATCACCGCAGTGCACCCAACTGACAGTGCCGTCTTGCACCAAGGCCGCAACAATCGTAGTGCGGGGCGTATCCGCCATGCCACGATCCAGCGCATAACGCAAAATCTGCCGGTGGGCCGCCATGACGGAGTCGGACAAAAAACCAGGTACGTCTTCAATCAGCGGCGTAGCGGCCTTTTGGTACATGGCGGACATGGTCTGTAAAGCCATTTGCGCCGCCACTTCGCCCTCGGGGTGGCCGCCCATGCCATCGGCCAGCAAAAACAGGCCCGAGCCCCGCGTATAGCAGTAGCCCATCCGATCTTCATTTTTCTCACGCCCACCTCTGCGGCTGATTTGGAAAACCGAAAACTTCATTTGGGTTTATTTCCAAACGACGACGCATTCTTGATGTTCTTCTTGGTGTCTGTGACGATCGTGTCAAACTGCATTCTGACCTTTTCAGTGACCGACAATTTGGTGTAACGCCGCTCACCTTCACGGCTAAGCTCCTTCTGCAAAGCGAACACCGACTGCGGGCGCGACAACGCGTCGAGCGACATGCACCACTCCACCACTTCAATCAAGTTGTCTGAATAAATGCCGCGCAGGCGCGCCAGCGCGATCGCGATGCGGTCTTTTTCGGTGCGTTGCGGCGCTTCATTTGGCGGATAACCTTGCATACAGGCGTAGATGCAGGCACCGATGGCGTAGATGTCCGTCCAGGGGCCCATCGTGGAGTCCCGCCGGTACATTTCTGGCGCGGCAAATCCCGGCGTGTACATCGGGCGGATGAAGTTGCCTTCTTTACTCAGCACCTCACGTGCAGCGCCGAAATCGATCAACACTGACTTGTTGTCGTCGGTGATAAAAATGTTGGCCGGCTTGATGTCCAGATGCAACATCTTGTGCTGATGCACGATACGCAGGCCACGCAGAATTTCGTCAAACAAAGAGCGTATTGTCGATTCGCGGAAGACCTTTTGCTGCTTCAGGTCGCGCGCGGTAATGATGAAATCCTGAAGGCTGGCGCCCTCGAGGTAGTTCATCACCATGTAAACGGTTTCGTTTTCGCGAAAGAAGTTCATCACGCTCACCACCGAAGGGTGGGAGATTTGCGCGAGTGAGCGGCCTTCTTCAAAAAAGCTCTTCAGTCCGAGCCGGTAAAGTGAGAGTTTTTCGGGCGGCACCTGCGGCGCCAGGTTGCCGGGCTCACGTGAGGCCAGCGAGGACGGCAGGTACTCCTTGACGGCAACTTTTTGCCCCTCGGCATCTTCGGCAAGATAGACCACACCAAAACCGCCCGCAGCCACTTTGCGGACAATGCGGTACCCACCGATCATCGTATCGGGCGGTATTGGAGCTGGTTTTGCCTTCGACATAAAATTGCTTGCGTCTTCGTGTCGGCCCATCCACACGGCCCGTACCCACAATCAGAATCCGCCTTTGTCTCCTTGCTTCTATTTTTGCTGACTCAATCCACCATTTAACCCGGTTATCAACCAGACTATTTTCCATGCCAGTTTACAGCATGACTGGCTATGCCAGCGCCCAGCAAAGTGCCCCTAAACCAACGACAGAACCAGGGTCTGCTTCCAGTTCTGCAAGTCAATTGGGCCTGGAAATCCGCTCTGTTAACAGCCGATTTCTCGATTTATCCTTCCGCCTTCCCGAAGACCTGCGCCAATTTGAGCCAGCGATGCGTGAACTGCTCATCGCCAAACTCAAACGTGGCAAGCTCGAAGTGCGGGCCTTTATTGAGAACACGGCGGCTTCTGCGGTCAACGAGCCGACGCCCAAACAGTTGCAGCGACTCAACGCCCTGCAGGACAACGTACGAGCCTGGCTGCCCGAGGCCCCCGCTTTAAGTGTTGCCGACGTTATCCGTCTGGCGCAGTCTGAACAAGGCTTGAACCGCGATTGGAGCGCCATCATCCTGCCACTGGCGGAGCGTGCGCTCAAAGACCTCCTGTCGGCCCGGCAACGTGAAGGCGCGCGTTTGGCGCTGATGTTGCTAGAGCGCGTTGACCAATTACGCGTGTTGGCCACCCAGGCGGTACCTTTGGTGCCACAACTGGTGGCGCAGCAACGTCAGCGCTTTTTGGAACGTTGGCACGAGGCGCTTGCCTTGGGCGACAGTAACGTGTCAACACAAGTTGCGCAAGAACGCGCTCTGACTGAAGCGACTGCGTTTGCCATTCGGATCGATGTGGCAGAGGAGATCACACGCCTGAATTCGCACCTGGACGAAATTGAACGACTGATCAAAAAAGGCGGAGAAGTCGGTAAACGCCTGGACTTTTTGATTCAGGAGTTGCACCGCGAGGCCAATACCATGGGTGCCAAGTCGGCAGCACTGGAATTGACCCACATCTCGGTGGACATGAAGGTGTTGATCGAACAGATGCGTGAACAGGTTCAAAATTTGGAATAATTTGGAATAATTGTTCGTCAACACAATTCGCAAGCAAAACAATTCAGGCTCCAAAGGCAGCACGCATGGACTACCCCGGCAATCTCTTCGTCGTTGCGGCCCCCAGCGGGGCTGGCAAATCCAGCCTGGTCAAAGCGCTGATGGAGTTGGACGCGCGCGTGCAGCCTTCCATCTCACACACTACGCGGGCGCCGCGCGGGCAGGAAAAACACGGGCGCGAGTATTTTTTCGTGTCCAGCCAGGAATTTGATGCCATGGTGGCCGCTGACGCTTTCCTCGAGTGGGCGCACGTCCACGGCGAGCGTTATGGCACCTCGCGCCAGGCCATCGAGGCGCGCATCAGCCAGGGTGGCGATGTGATTCTGGAAATCGACTACCAGGGGGCCATCCAGATCAAGAAAATATTCGCCAACGCCGTGGGTATCTTTATTTTGCCGCCCAGTTGGGAGGAGTTGCGCTCCCGACTTGAGCGCCGCGCCGAAGACTCGCCCCACATCATCGAACGACGCCTGACCAACGCAGCGGTCGAGGTGGCGCAGGCCAGCGCATTCGACTTCGTTATAATCAACGAGTTGTTCGACCGCGCCTTGTTTGACTTAAAGGCGATTGTTCACGCCCAAAGACTCAAGTTTTCCGCCCAGCGGCGCGCCCGGGCGGATACTTTCAGGGCGCTGGGGATTCCTTAACTGCGCTGAGTTGCTATTTGCAACAACCCCGCTGAACCGTACCAGGCTACCCCAGGTGAGTTGGGTTTTTCAGCTTTTGCTTGACTTTCAATAGGATTTATATGGCCCGTATCACTGTCGAAGATTGCCTTGCACAAATCCCCAACCGATTCCAACTGGTGTTAGCGGCCACTTACCGGGCGCGCATGCTGAGTCAAGGCCACACGCCTAAAATCGAGAGCAAAAACAAACCCGGCGTCACGGCATTACGCGAAATTGCTGCGGGCAAAATCGGCATTGAGATGTTGAAAAAAGTGCCCCTCTGACGGCTCACCAAAGCTGGCCGAAATTGGCCCCGCCTTGTCATCAAAAGCACCGTTCACGGTGCTTTTTTGTTGGATTTTTGTCCGTGCAAACTGCCTCGGAAATCCAAAGAATTCGCACAACGCTATATTCAAGCTATGGGCAGCGCACTGAAACCTCCTGAATCTGCGGCACGCATGCCCGGCAAACGCGCGGCGGCGACCCAGCCCAGCCCCGCCGCCGCCAACGCTGCGGCCGCCAGTTTTGCCAGTTTGACGGCCAAGCTGGACTACCTTTCACCCAGCGACATTCAGGAAGTGCGGCAGGCCTATAAATTTGCCGACGAAGCGCATTTGGGGCAAATCCGTAACAGTGGTGAGCCTTACATTACCCACCCCATCGCTGTCGCCGCCCAGTGCGCCGACTGGAAACTCGACGCCCAGGCCATGATGGCCGCGCTCCTGCACGATGCCATTGAAGACTGTGGCGTCACCAAACCCGAACTGGTGGAGCGTTTTGGCTCTCCTGTAGCCGAGTTGGTCGATGGCCTGACCAAACTCGACAAACTGCATTTCAATACGCGCGAAGAAAACCAGGCCGAGTCCTTTCGCAAGATGTTGCTGGCCATGGCGCGCGATGTGCGGGTGATTCTCATCAAACTGGCGGATCGCTCTCACAACATGCGCACCTTGTCGGATGCGCCGCGCGACAAATGGCAGCGCATCGCCTCCGAAACCCTTGAAATCTACGCGCCGATTGCGCACCGCTTGGGCCTGAACCAGACCTACCGCGAATTGCAGGAATTGGCCTTCAAACACCTCAAGCCATGGCGATATGAGGTGTTAACGAAAGCCGTGACGCGCGCGCGAAGCCGCAGGCGCGATTTGATCGACAAAGTGCGGGTGGAGGTCGAAGCTGCTTTTGCAGCAACCGGCATGAAAATCCGCATCTCGGGACGCGAGAAATCACTGCATTCGATCTACCGCAAGATGCATGACAAACACCTGAGTTTTGCGCAGGTGACTGACATCTATGGTTTTCGCATTATTGTGCCCAGCACCATTGACTGTTACACCGCGCTGGGCATCTTGCACCAGCTCTACAAACCGGTGCCTGGCAAGTTCAAGGACCATATTGCGATCTCCAAAGTAAACGGATACCAGTCTTTGCACACGACCTTGGTTGGCCCCTCGGGCGTGAACGTGGAATTCCAGATGCGTACGCAGGCGATGCATGTGGTGGCCGAGTCCGGCGTGGCGGCACATTGGCTCTACAAAGTCAACAACAACGACATCGCGGCGTCAGAGCGCCTGGGCACGCAATGGTTGCAATCACTGTTGGATATTCAGAACGAAACCGGCGATGCGGCGGAGTTTTGGGATCATGTCAAAGTCGATCTGTTTCCAGATGCCGTTTACGTATTCACGCCCAAGAGCCAGATTCTGGCCCTGCCGCGCGGCGCCACGGTCGTTGATTTCGCCTATGCCATCCATAGCAATGTGGGCGATCGCACGGTGGCAGCCAGTATCAATGGCGAACAAGCCCCGCTGCGCACCGAGCTTAAAAACGGCGACGTGGTGGAGGTTGTGACCGCGCCGGCGTCAACGCCCAACCCGGCCTGGCTGAGCTTCGTTCGCACAGCGCGGGCGCGCTCCAAAATCCGCCACCATTTGAAGTCGATGGCGCACGTCGAATCGCAAAACCTGGGCGAACGACTGCTTTCGCAAGCGCTTCGTTCGGAAGGGTTTGAGAAGTTTCCAGGCGACGACCCGGCTTATGCGCAGGTGTGGGAAAAACTGCTGCGCTTCACGGGTAGCCGCACACGCGCTGAGCTGCTGATTGACATCGGCCTGGGTAAACGCATTGCCATCATCGTGGCGAAGCGCCTGGTCACACTGCTTTCGGAAAAAGGCGACAAACCCGACGCCTTGTTGCTGACCCGGGAACGCTTCACGGCCACCGACTCACCTGCGCAGGGCGTGCTTACGCTCGATGGCAGCGATAACAGTTCCGTCAAGTTCGCCAACTGCTGCAGGCCGGTGCCGGGCGACACCATTGCCGGGTACCTGGGTCGTGGCGAGGGCCTGGTCGTCCACCGCACGTCTTGCCAGGTCGCCAAACGTTTGCAGCATAAAGACAGCGAACGGTTTATCGATGTGGAATGGGCCGACGAAATGACGCGGGCCTTTGAAACTGAAATTGCCGTCACCGTCACCAACGGCAAAGGTGTGCTGGCCCGTGTGGCCGCCGCGCTGGCCAGCGCCGAAGCGGATATTGCGCATATCGACATGGATGAAGAAGGCGCACAGGATGTGACCGAGCTGCGCTTTTTGGTCGCCATCCGCGACCTGGCCCACCTCAATCAGGCATTGCGCAACTTAAGCCGCGCAGGCTCGGTGCTCAGCGCGCGGCGAAGCGAAGCCACGCCCTGAAGCGGCGGGCAAACAGCAGCTCATTTTGCGGGGGCTTGGGCAGCGCCGCTGGGCGTATCACTGCTCGGATAACTCACCCGCAACACCTCAATGTCCTGCAGTCCGGCGGGCGTGTGCAGCTTGAGCTCATCTCCCACACGCGCCTTCAAAAGTGTCTTGGCGATCGGCGAAATCCAGCTGACCTGGTTCTGCCTGCTGTCTGACTCGTCGATACCCAAAATCGTGACCGTACGCTCGACATCCTGTGCGTCGACGTAAGTGACGGTCGCACCGAAAAAAATCTGATCGCTGCCAAAATGAAGGCTCGGGTCTGACACTACCGCGATTTCCAGCCGTTTGGTGAGGAAACGGATGCGCCGGTCGATCTCGCGCAAGCGCTTTTTGCCGTACAAATAATCGCCATTTTCCGAGCGGTCACCGTTGCTGGCCGCCCAATGCACGATATCGACGATTTTGGGCCGCTCTGCGTCGATCAGTTCAAACAACTCGGCACGCAGGCGCGCGTACCCTGCAGGCGTGATGTAGTTTTTGCCGCCCGTGGGTAGCGCGGATGACGATCCACCTTCGTCGTCTTCTTCCTCGTTATCAGTTTTTTTGGTGAATGCTTTGCTCATGGTGCCATTTTGCCCAACTGCGTTCACCCCAGCCTGGCCAAGAAAAAAGCCTGCAACTTTTCAGTTGCAGGCTTTTCTTTTTTGGTGCGGCTGGCAGGAATTGAACCCACGACCCCTTGGTTCGTAGCCAAGTACTCTATCCAACTGAGCTACAGCCGCGAAGCCGATGATTGTAGCATGGTGCTAACTCAAGCTATTTTGAGACGGTCGCCACGGAGGATTGGCGAGATAATACCCAAATTGGGTATGATAGGGCTCGATTTTGGCGTCTCCTCAGAATTTTAAGAAATTTCAGCCTCTTGGTCTCGTGGTATATGGATAGTTTGCTACTCTAAATATAGCAACAACCTGCCCTCTCTCAACGGCTGTTTGGCGAGACATGGCCAATGGAACACCGGTGAGGCAACACGCCGCCGCTGGGTGACCCTATTCCTGCATCTCCACCAGCAAAGCCCCCAGTTCAACCTGCTCTCCCGCCTTCGCGTACACGGCCGCAACATGCCCTGAGACGCCTGCGATCACCCACATTTCCATTTTCATGGCCTCGATGCAGACGATTTTGTCGCCCTCCTGCACCGCATCGCCCACGGCCACGCGCACCTGCAACACCCGTCCGGCCACCGGGGCGGTGCAACGGCGCGGATCGAGCGCTGCGCGGGCGTCGGGGAAAGGCGAGGCTTCGGAAAATACGAAACTCTGGCCTTGTGCGCACAGGTGCAAGTCCGCCGCTGTGTGCGACGATGAAAACACCGCAAGCGCGTTGCGCTGCACGCCATCCAGCTCGTAGCGCATGGGCCCTTGCTTGCTGTCGGCCCATCCGGCCAACGCAATCACTGCTGGTGTCGATTGATTCAGACTGACGTGCGCACGGCCTTGCGGGTCGGTTTCAACGCGCAGCGAGCGTGTTTCGCCCTCACAGACCAATTGCAGGTCAAAAGCCGAGACGCTGTTGGGTCGCCAACCCACGCCGTTGCGCAGAGCGAAAACCGCGGCGGCCAGACGCCAGGCGTCGTCGTCTGGCACGGGGCGCTGCAAGAGTGTGTGCCCTTGCGCGAGCCACTCGTCCAGCAAGGTGGTGGTCATGGTGGCCGCGCGAAATTCGGGCGTGGCCACCAGGTCAGACAAAAACTTGCCGTTGTTGCGCAGCCCCAAGAGCGGCGAGCGGGCCAGCGCGCTTTGCAGCAGGCGAATCGCATCGTCACGGGTGTCGCCATACACAATGAGTTTGGCGACCATCGGGTCGTAATGCGGGCTGACGTCGTCACCTTCAGCGATACCATCGTCAATACGAATGTGACGGCTGCCCTGCCGCGCGGCGTCAGGCCGCCACCAGAGCACTTGGCCAGTTTGCGGCGCAAACCCGGCGTAAGGATCTTCGGCGTAAAGGCGCGCTTCAATCGCGTGCCCGGTCAGTCTGATTTGCTCTTGCGTTGCGGGTAGGGCGGCACCTGCAGCCACCCGCAGTTGCCATTCGACCAGATCGAAACCCGTCACCAGCTCGGTCACAGGGTGCTCGACCTGCAAACGCGTGTTCATCTCCAAAAAATAATGCTTCAGGTTTTGATCGACCACAAACTCGACCGTGCCCGCGCCTTGGTAACCCACCGCCAACGCGGCGGCCACGGCATCGCGGCCCATAGCTTCGCGCATGGCAGGGCTGACGATGGCCGAGGGCGCTTCTTCAATCACTTTTTGCCGCCTGCGCTGCGCCGTGCAGTCGCGCTCGCCCAGGTACACGGCATTGCCGTGGCTGTCGGCAAACACCTGGATTTCAATGTGGCGACCCTGGTCGATCAAACGCTCCAGCATCAAGGTGCCGTCACCAAATGCGCTCTGGGATTCGCGCCGCGCACTGGTGATGGCCTCGGCGAGTTCGCCCGCTTCGCGCACCATACGCATGCCGCGCCCGCCACCGCCCGCGACGGCTTTGACCAAGAGCGGAAAGCCGAGTTGGATGGCTTCTTCGATCAGATGTGCGTCGTCTTGCACCTCGCCCAAATAACCCGGCGCACACGGCACACCGGCGCTGATCATGCGGCGCTTGGCGCGGGCTTTGTCGCCCATGGCGTCGATAGCCGAAGGCGGTGGGCCGATGAAAACCAGGCCCGCATCGAGACATGCCTGGGCAAAGGCCGCGTTTTCGCTCAAAAAGCCGTAGCCGGGGTGAATCGCCTGTGCGCCGGTTTTGCGCGCGGCTTCGATCAATTTTGCAATCGATAGATAAGATTCCGCTGCGGCTGGCGGGCCGATGTGTACGGCTTCATCGGCTAACGCGACGTGCGGCGCGTCGCGGTCGGCGTCACTATAGACGGCGACGGTTTGATAACCCAGCCTGCGCGCTGTGCGGATGACGCGGCAGGCGATTTCACCGCGATTGGCGATCAGGATTTTGTTAAACATTCGTGACTTTCGCGGTGAAATCGCCTGCGCACGCTGCGCATGCCAGGCATTTTGGCTTCGCCGCTGCGCCGCGTTGCGGCTGGTCACCGCGATTGGCGATCAGGATTTTGGAGAACGTGGTGGGAGAGGTGCTCATGGTGTTCCGTACCCCGATCAAAACCGCGCCACGCCGAAGCTGTTGCCGTGCAAAGTGCGCTGGTTTGCCTCTTCGACAATGCCCAGGCACAGGCCCAAAATGCGCCGCGTGTCGCGCGGGTCGATGATGCCGTCGTCCCACAGGCGCGCGGTGCCGAAAAGCGCGGTGGACTGGCTGTCCAGCAAATTGCGCAATCCATCTGACATGGCTTCGAGTTTGGCATCGTCCGCCGGCAGGCCGGCCTTTTCCATCTTGGCACGGTTCACAATGTCCATCACCTTGGCTGCCTGCGCGCCGCCCATCACCGCCGTGCGCGCTGTAGGCCAGGCGAAAATGAAACGCGGATCGAACCCGCGCCCACACATGCCGTAATTGCCCGCACCAAAAGAGCCACCCAGCAAAAACGTGAACTTCGCAACACGGGCGTTGGCCACCGCCTGCACCATCTTGCTGCCGTGTTTCACAGCGCCGTTTTGCTCGGCCACTGAGCCCACCATATAGCCCGTGGTGTTTTGCAAAAACACCAGCGGCGTGTTGGACTGGTCACACAACTGGATGAACTGCGCCGCTTTGATCGAGCCATTGGGCTGGATCGGCCCGTTGTTCCCCAAAATGCCCACCAAGTGGCCGTGTACGCGGGCGTGGCCACACATCATGTCGGCCGCGTAGCCAGCTTTAAATTCGAGGAAATCCGAGCCATCGACCAGGCGTGTGATGACTTCGCGCACGTCATACGGCTCACGGTCGTCGGCGGGCACCACGCCTAGCATCTCGTCTTCTTCATATTTCGGCTCATCAAACTTCACGGCGGGCTGGACCACATCCCACTTGAGTTTGTCCATCACTTCACGCGCCTGAGCAATGGCGTGGGCGTCGTCTTCACACAGGTATTCACCCAGGCCCGTCACGCTGGCGTGCATTTCAGCGCCGCCCAGATCTTCTTCGTTCGAGTCTTCGCCCATCGCCGCTTTGACGAGTGGCGGCCCGGCGAGGAAAATTTTGGAGCGGCCGCGAACCAGGATGACGTAATCCGACAGCCCTGCGTGGTACGCGCCGCCTGCCGTGGACGAGCCATGCACCACCGCCACCTGCGGCAGACCAATGGCCGACATGCGCGACTGGTTGGCAAAACCGCGCCCGCCATCGACAAATATCTCAGCTTGGTATTGCAGATTGGCGCCGCCGCTTTCTATCAAATAAATGAGCGGGAGTTTGTTTTCCATCGCCAGACGCTGGGCGCGGTGCGACTTTTTCAGGCCCATGGGGGCCACTGTGCCGCCCTTCACCGCGCTGTCATTCGCGGTGATCAAACAACGCCGCCCCTGCACCACCCCAATGCCAACGATGGAGCCGCCGCCCATGACCGATTTTTTGCCATCGTCATCGTGCATGCCCAGGCCGGCGAGGCGGCTGATTTCCAAAAACGGTGAACCACGATCCAAGAGGCGCGCGACGCGTTCACGCGGCAACAACTGGCCACGTTCTTCAAAACGCGCACGTTTGGATTCAGACTCGGTAATGACGATTTTTTCAAGCCGCTGCACCTCGCCCAAGAGGCCCAACATACGATCGCGGTTGCGGCTGAAAGCCTCGGATTTGGGTTTTAGGCGGGATTCAAAGAGGGGCATGATGGAGTGAAAAATTGAAAATAATTATTTTCAAATACAGTTTGTATAACTTAAAGCACTTTAGGTCACGTAATTATTAGATAATTTGCTATTATATTGATACCAATAATCGTCAAAATAGAGTGCGATTTACAATTTTAAATTGGTATTTTTAGTGAGTTTTTAGTGTATTTTTAGCGCAATTCGAACCACAAAACCGCTACGCCGACTTGTACCCCATGGTCTGCGGCAGCCACAACACAATCTGCGGGAAAAACGTTAGCGCCAAAAGCAAAGCCAACAACATCAGCAAAAACGGCCAGCCTTCTTTCATCATCTCGCCAATCGGAATCCCCGTCAGCGCTTTGGTGACAAACAGCAACATGCCAAAGGGCGGGTGGATCAGGCCGATCATCATGTTCAGCACCACCAAGACGCCGAAATGCACCAGGTCCACACCCAGCAGTTTGGCGGCCGGCAGGAGCATGGGCACAAACA
>JANOXL010000277.1:0-11547 GCA_031418395.1 Rhodoferax sp.
CAGCGCAGAATTTTTCTGTCATTCCCGGCTTGACCGGGAATCCATGCCTGCCAGACTGTTGACCTGCCAAGCTTCCTGGATTCCCGGTCAAGCCGGGAATGACAGTCTTGGGGCCGGGAATGACAGTCTTGGGGCCGGGAATGACAGGCATGCGACTTAATCCGCATCACCACACCACCGGTTCAGGCTCGAGCATGATGCCGAAGCGTTCATAGACGCTGGTTTGGATGGATTTGGCCAGGGTCATCACTTCGCCGCCCGTTGCTCCCGAGCCGCCCCGCGACCCGCGGTTCACCAGCACCAGCGCGTGTTTTTCATGCACCGCCGCCTGGCCAACAGACTTGCCCTTCCAGCCGCAGGCGTCGATGAGCCAGCCGGCCGCGAGTTTGACGGAGCCGTCATCGAGCCGGTAATGCACGATTTTGGGATCCCGGGCGATGATGTCGGCGCACTGTTCTTTGCTGACTGTGGGGTTTTTGAAAAAGCTGCCTGCGTTGCCCATGACCGCCGGGTCGGGCAGTTTGGCGCGGCGGATCTCGCAGATCCAGTCAAAAATCTGCTGCGCAGTAGGCGATTTATCACCCGTGGCGGCCTGTTTTTTCTCGATGTCGGCGTAGCCCAGCACCGGCTTCCAAGGCTTGGGTAGCCAGAAGCGCACACGGGTGATCAGCGCGCGGCCCGCCAGGCCCAAGCCTGTCAAAGAGCCAGGCATTGAGCCGTTAATTGAACCATTGAACGAGCCAGCATCCGACCCGGCCGCCACTGCCCCCGCTTGAGCAGGCGCGTGTTTAAACACCGAGTCACGGTAGCCAAAACCGCATTGCGCCGCGTTCAGCGTAAAGGTTTTGCCGGTCAGCAGATCGACCGCATCCAGCGACTCAAAACGATCTTGCAGCTCCACTCCGTAAGCGCCGATGTTTTGCACCGGCGCGCCGCCCACGGTGCCGGGGATGAGCGCCAGGTTTTCCAGCCCCGGGTAGCCTTGGGCGAGTGTCCAGGCGACAAAATCGTGCCAGTTTTCACCTGCGCCGGCTTCCACCACGAAGGCGCGGGCGGTCTCGGCCACCAGGCGTTTGCCGGGTAATTCGACCTTTAACACCAGCGATTTCACGTCGCCAGTGAGTACCAAATTGCTGCCGCCACCCAGTACAAACTTGGGCTGGCGCTGCAATGCGGGCTCGACAATCACCGCTTGCAGCGTGGCTTCGTCACCCACACGCACCAGGGCGTGGGCTTTGGCCACAATGTGGAAGCTGTTGTAAGGCTGTAACTGGACGTTTTTCTCGACTAACATTGCTTTATTGTCGCCCTGTTGCTTACGCGCTCGCCAACACTCGCCAAGTTGGGCGCAAAGAGCGGTCAAAGTGACCAAGGCGGCCTGATTTTCCTGTCTGGAGCTGAAATTGCCTTCGTTTGATACCGTGTGTGAAGCCAACCTGGTCGAGGTGAAAAACGCCGTGGAAAACACGGCCAAAGAGATCGGCACGCGTTTTGACTTCAAAGGCACTGCCGCCTCAGTGGATCTGAAAGAGAAAGACATCACCTTGATTGGCGATGCCGAGTTTCAACTGGGCCAGGTCGAAGACATCCTGCGCAACAAACTCACCAAGCGTAACGTGGACGTGCGTTTTCTGGACAAAGGCGACGTGCAGAAAATGGGCGGCGACAAGGTCAAGCAGGTGATCAAGGTACGCAACGGCATCGAGTCGGATGTGTCGAAAAAAATCCAGCGCATGATCAAGGACAGCAAACTGAAAGTTCAGGCCGCCATCCAGGGCGACGCAGTGCGCATCACCGGCGCTAAACGCGACGACCTGCAAGCCGCGATGGCGCTGATCCGCAAGGAGATAGCTGATTTGCCGCTGTCGTTCAACAATTTCCGCGACTGATGGTGGTGGCCTTGTTCACGTTAGCCACGTCAACCACGTTGTCCAGCGTGACGACCGTCATCAGGCTGTTGGTGCTGCTCGCCTTCGCGGGTGTTTTGGGCGTCGCGGGGGCGCAATCGGTCGCGCCATCTGTCTCGCAATCCGTTTCCCTGGTTGGATTGCTGGGCCCCAAGGCGCTCTTGGTCATTGATGGCGGCGCACCCAAGGCACTTGCGGTGGGCGAGAGCCATCAGGGTGTGAAATTGCTCTCCATGCAAGGCGACCGCGCCGTGGTGGAAATGGGCAGCGCCAAACAAAATCTGCGCCTGGGCGACGTGCCGGTGAGTGTCTCAACCGGCGGCGTGCAGGCCAGCAGTGGCGGGCGCATCGTGTTGCCGGCGGGCACGGGCGGGCATTTTTCAGCCCAGGGCCTGATCAACGGCAAGCCGGTCACGATGTTGGTCGATACTGGCGCGACGACGATTGCGATTGGCAAAGACGAAGCCGAGCGCTTGGGCCTGGCCTACAAAACCGGGCAGCAGGTGCGCATGCAGACGGCCAACGGCGCCTCGTTAGGCTGGCGTCTCAAACTGGCCAACGTGCGTGTGGGTGATGTGGATGTGTATGACGTAGATGCCGTCGTGACGCCTGCGCCGATGCCGTTTGTCCTCCTGGGCAACAGCTTCCTCTCGCGTTTCCAGATGAACCGCAACAACGACCAACTGGTCTTGGTCAAACGTTTTTAACAGCGTTTGACGTCAACACACCGTGGCTGTACAAAACGAAACCGAATACGAAGACCTGCTGGGTCTGTGGTCTGACCTGGAAGCCGGGCTGGGTGTGGTGCTGGGCAGTCCCGCCAACGTGCAGGAGTTTGAAGCGCGTATCGGCCAATACGACCGCTGGATGCAGGCGCTGTTAAAACGCGACCCCGACAGCGGCCTGTATTTGTTGTTCCAGTTGGCCACCAATTCGCCCGTGGGTTACAGCGCCTCCCACGCGCTGGTCAGCGCCGTGTTGTGCCACATGTTGGCCGGCGAGCTGAATTTGAATGCGGTCGAGCGCGATGCCCTGGTGCACGGCGCTTTGACCATGAACATCGCCATGACGCAGTTGCAAGACGAATTGGCCGGCCAAGCGGAGCGCCCGAGCCCGCGGCAACTGGATCTGATTCGTGGGCATTCCTCCAAGGGCAGCCTGATGCTGGCCAACCTGGGCATTGACAACACCTTGTGGCTGGACGTGGTCTCGCTTCACCACGACGAACGTACCGACCAGGGCGACCTGCACACGGTGCTACCCAACTTCCGTCTGGCGCGTATATTGCGCGTGGTAGACCGTTACGCCGCCATGATCAGTCCACGTCATTCACGCACCGGGCGCAGCACGGCCGACTCGATCCGCTCAATTCTGGGGGCCAACAAGGAAAATATCGACGACGTGGGCCACGCCTTGATCCGTACCGTGGGCCTGTACCCGCCAGGCACCTACGTGAGGCTGGAGAACGGTGCGGTGGCGGTAGTAATGCGCCGCTCGGGCGTCTCCAACTTGCCGCATGTGGCCATCGTCATCGACGCCTCTGGCGACCTGGTCGCGCAGCCGCGCCTGCACCGCACCTCAGTGAGCGAGCCGCGTATCCAGGCAGCGCTGGCGGCCTCGGCGGTGCGTTTGCAGCTGAACCACCACCTGGTTTTGCAGCTGAGCGCCCACGCTGCAATGCAGACTTGATTGACAGAATCATTTCGCTGCTTTTTTGCCGCCGAGCCTGGATTCTGTTCCCTTGATCAGGCGGGAAATGTTCAGGGCATGACGCCACACCAACAGGCAGGTCATCACGCAAATCGCCAACAGCACACTTTTGTCAAAACCCCACACCACACCACCGCCAAACACGTAATACACCGGCGCAAACACCGCCGCCACGAGTGACGCAAGCGACGAATACCGAAAGAAGAAGGCGATGATGACCCAGGACGCAGCGACACCCAAGCCCAGCATCCAGTTGAACGCCAGCAACACACCCAAAGCCGTGGCGACGCCCTTGCCGCCTTCGAAGCGGAAAAACACGGGAAAGAGGTGACCCAAAAACGCCGCCAGCCCCACCATGGCCAGCGTGCCCTCGCCCAGCCCGTAGGCTGGCCCAAACCATTTCACCAGCATCACCGGCAACCAGCCTTTGATGGCGTCCAGCAGGAGGGTTGCGATAGCGGCCACCTTGGAGCCGGAGCGCAAAACGTTGGTCGCACCTGGGTTTTTGCTACCGTAAGTGCGGGGGTCATTCAGGCCCATCAGGCGGCTGACAATGACGGCAAATGACAATGACCCAATCAGATATCCGGCGAGAACCGCCAGCCAGGGATAAAACGTCTGCATGTGTGTTTGCGTAGTGCTTGTAAACGCCTACAAGGGCTTCTTGTGGGTGCCGTCACACAGCGGTTTGTTGGCGCTGGCTTTGCAACCGCAAAAGTAAACCTCTTTGGTTTCCGTGGCGCTGTATTTGATAGGTGTGAACACGCCAGCGGCTTTGTGCGAGCCATCACACAGGGGCTGGCTCTTGCTCAGGCCGCAAGCGCACCAGTAGTAATCTTTGCCCGCCACAACGGAGGTGGCAAAGGGTGTGTTGGAAGCTCGTACTGCGGTTGTCATAGAGGGCTCCTGGGGTGAATTCAAAGTCTTGCCATTCCGGCACCGATTTGGCGTGGCACTCGGGGACAATGCCAATTATGAGCCAAGCGCGCCGCGCCTGGTGACGCCCAGAACCACCATGAAACCACTTGTCAACGCCACGCCAACGACTGCTCCGGTTCATCCCGTGCCCGATCAGCACGGCGTGAACCTTTTCACGAGCGACCCGCAACTGGCCGCCCTGCTGAAAATTTACCTGCCCACGGACCTGTTGCAACACCTGTTGCCGCACCTGGAACATTTGGGCAGCCTTGCAGGTGGCGCGCTCGATACGCTGGCGCACACGGCAGACCACCACCCGCCTGAGCTGGAACATCGCACCCGCGCCGGGCTGGACGTGCAGCGCATCGTCAAACACCCCGCTTACGTGGAACTCGAACGTGCGGCCTTCAGCCAATATGGCCTGGCCGCCGTGTCGCACCGCGCGGGCGTGTTGGGCTGGCCTGCGCCCATGCCGCCCGCCGCCAAATACGCCATGACTTACCTGTATGTGCAGGCGGAGTTCGGTGTGTGTTGCCCGCTTTCCATGACGGATTCACTGACGCGCACACTGCGCAAGTTCGCATCGCCCGAACTCGTCGCGCGCTTCTTGCCCCAGCTCACGTCCACAGATTTCGACGCGCTCTACCAAGGCGCGATGTTCATGACGGAGCAAGGCGCTGGCTCGGATGTGGCGGCCACCGAAACACACGCCGTACACAGCGCCTTACACAGCGTGTTACCCAGCGCCTTACCCAGCGCAGTAGAGGCCGCCGGTCAGGACGGCAGTTGGCAACTCTACGGCGACAAATGGTTTTGCTCCAACCCCGATGCCGACCTGGCCATGGTGCTGGCACGACCTGAAACCAACAGTGAAAGTGGTGGCGGTAGCGCGCAACCCGGCATCAAAGGCCTCTCGCTGTTCCTGCTGCCCAAACGCCTCGCAGACGGCTCGCCCAACCACTACCGCATCGTGCGCCTCAAAGACAAACTCGGCACCCGCTCCATGGCCAGCGGCGAGATCACGCTGAATGGCGCGCGCGCCTGGCTGGTCGGCGAGCCTGGCCGCGGCTTTGTACAGATGGCCGACATGATCAACAATTCGCGCCTCAGTAACGGCGTGCGCGCTGCTGGCTTGATGCGCCGCGCGGTGAGTGAAGCGCTGTTTATCGCCAGCCAGCGCCAGGCCTTTGGCCAACGCCTGGTCGATTTGCCGCTGATGCGCCGCCAGTTGCTCAAAATGATGTTGCCGATGGAGCAGGCGCGCACCATGTTGTTCCAGACCGCGGCGGCGCTCAAGCGCTCTGACGATGGCGACACCGCTGCCTACCCACTGGTCCGCATCCTTACCCCGCTGATCAAGTTTCGCGCCTGCCGCGACGCCCGCAAGGTGACCGGCGACGCCATGGAAGTGCGTGGCGGCTGCGGCTACATCGAAGACTGGGCCGACGCGCGGCTCCTGCGCGATGCACATCTGGGCTCGATCTGGGAGGGCACCAGCAATATCGTGGCGCTCGATGTGTTACGCGCCATCACGCGCGAAGGCTCGTTGGCCGCGCTGCAAACCCACTTGCAAGGTCTGCTGCACGACACGCCGCTGCACGCCGTCGCACGAGAGGTGTTCACACGCACATTGGCGCGAGTGTGCGACTTGGCTGCGCACGTGGCACACTTGGGTAAAGCCGGTGAGTCACAAGCCCGCAGCGCCGCCTCCGCGCTCTACCATCTGACCACCAGCATCGCGATGGCCTGGGAAGCGGGGCAAAGTCACTCCGCCCGTCGTATGCTGATGGCCCAAGGGGTGGTGTTGCATCGGTTGTTGCCGCGCGACCCTTTGGCGGCTCCGTCAAACGCAGACGCGATGATGGTTTTGCTCGAACCCGGGTTTGACGAATCGCCGCAGGGTGTGCAAGACATCAATCTGTTTTGAATCGGTATGGGATCGGTATTGAATCGGCATTAGATCGAAATTGCCAGTCAAGAGTCGGATTTTTCCAGACTTCGGGCCTATATTTATAATAGCAGTATAGTCATATAACACGAGACCTAGTGCTGTATATTTCTCATAACTCGTAATTCAGAGCCTAAAAATCACGTTTTGTTAACACCCATGTTAACAACTATTAGCACCATGCTTTTGCCGCAAAAGTACCTACGTCACAGCAAAGATGGGCAGGTAAATTTTGGGATGAGCCGCGTGAGCCGATCGCACATTTTCGACTACTCCACCAACGCACAATCCACTGGCTTGGCGTTCAAAAGCGTCACGCAGATGCGCGGGTCGATGCCCACCAGATAACCCCGCCGCCCACCGTTGATCAAAATCTGCGGCAGCTCCAGAATGTTGGCTTCCACATAAACCGGCATCACGCGTCGCGTGCCAAAAGGCGAGGTGCCGCCCACCAGATAACCGCTGTGCCGATTCGCTGTTTCAGGCGTACACGGCGCCACCGATTTCGCTCCGATCTGCCGCGCCAGGTTTTTTGTCGATACCTTGCGGTTGCCATGCATCAGCACAATCAAGGGCTTGGCGTCTTGATCCTGCATCACCAGCGTCTTGACGACATGAAATGCGTCCCAGCCCAGCACCTCGGCACTGTGTTGTGCGCCGCCTTGCTCCAGATACTCGTAGGGATGTTCGGTGAACGGCACTTTGTTGGCCTTCAGGAATGCGGTCGCTGGCGTTTCTGAGACGTGGTCTTTTTTGGGCATGGATTGCATTTTTTCACGCTGCTTTGAGCACCGCAAGGCAGCCCGAAGGGCCCCCGCAGTAGGGTCGGCAGGAGCGCACCGTCTAGCGCAACAACCCCGGAACGCAACCCAAGCCGCGAAGCACGCGTCCACTCAAAACAGAAAACTACTGCGCCGGATCCCGATGCGCCCAGCGAATCCTGTCGATTTCTTTCAAAACTTCCGGCGACAAGGTGGTGCCCCAGGCGTCCAGGTTTTCATCCAGCTGCGCTACGGTGGTCACGCCGATGATGGTGCTGGCGACGTGCCAGCGGGTATAGCAGAACGCGAGGGCCATTTGGGTGGGCGTCAGGCCGTGCTGGCGTGCGAGGGCGTTGTATTTGCGCGCGGCGATGAGCGCATCGGCGCGGCCCCAGCGCTGTTTTTGCATGCCTTCGAATTTCGCGAGGCGCGCGAGTTTGGGCGCGTCATTGCCTGTAAAACCACTGGTGTCATATTTGCCGCTAAGCTGGCCAAAGCCCAAAGGTGAATAGGCCAGGAGCGAGGTGCCGAGGCGGCGCATGGTTTCGTCAAGGCCGTTTTCTACCGTGCGGTTGATCAGGTTAAACGGGTTTTGCACCGTGGCCACACGCGGCAGGCCGTGTTGCTCGGCCAGACGGATGAACTCATGTACGCCGTAGGGCGTTTCGTTGGAGAGGCCGATGTTTTTGATTTTCCCGGCTTTGATGAGGCCCGCCAGCGTGTTGAGCTGCTCGTGGATCGAGGTCACCTCGATGTCTTTGGCCGGGTCGAAATAGAGGTTGCCAAAGGCCGGCACATGGCGCATGGGCCAGTGGATTTGGTAGAGGTCGATCACCTCGGTTTGCAGGCGCTTAAGCGAGGCGTTGCAAGAATCGATGATGTCCTGCGTTGTCACGTCGCCCCGCCCGCCACGTAGCCACGGTGTGCCGCGCGAAGGGCCCGCCACTTTGGTGGCCAGTACGATTTTTTGGCGCGCACCGGGGCGGGCCTTGAACCAGTTGCCGATGATGGTTTCAGTCGCGCCGTAAGTCTCGGCCCGGGTTGGCACGGCGTACATCTCGGCCGTGTCGATGAAGTTCACGCCGCGCTCCAACGAGCGGTCCAGAATGGCGTGGGCGGTGGCTTCTTCGACTTGCTCACCAAAAGTCATGGTGCCAAGGCAAATGGGCGTAACGTGCAGGTCGCTTTGACCGAGTCGGATGTTTTTCATGGGGTTAACTGTTGAATGGCGTGACGGCGCACGCGATGAAACTGGCAAGGAAATTGGTGTCGAGTTTACGAGCGGCTTGATCGTCCCACCCGGCCCGGCTTTCTCTTTCTGATCGATTGACTTACACCCGCCTGCGCGCCCGCTCCTCTTCTTGCAGCCGCAAGACCCGTCTTTGCACTTTGCCAGTGGTGGTCATGGGTAAAGCATCGACAAATTCGATCTCTTTGGGGTACTCGTAGGGTGCCAGTTTGCCGCGTACGTGGGTTTGTAGTTCGGCGATGAGGTCTTCGTCATATTGGCAAGTGGGTTTTGCAGAACGGGCACGATCAGCTACGTAATCAGGAGCAAGCACAACGTAAGCCTTGACCACTGCACCACGTGCTGTATCCGGTTTGGGCACCACTGCCGCGTTGGCGACGGCCGGGTGTTTGACCAGGCAATTCTCCACCTCACCAGGGCCGATGCGGTAACCAGCGGCCTTGAACATATCGTCAGAGCGGCCCTGGTACCAGAGGTAACCCTCGTTGTCACGCGTGGCGATATCGCCGGTGCGGCACCAGTCACCCGTGTATTTGGCGATGGTTGCCGCCTCGTTGTTCCAATAACCGAGGAAGAACACCGGGTCGGGCTGGCCGTGGACGTCGAAGCGGTTCACCGCCACGTCGCCCGGCACATCGACTGCGCATTCCTGGCCAGCATCGTCGATCACTTTGACGTTGTGGCCGGGGAAACCTTTGCCCATGCTGCCGGGTTTGGAGGGCCAGTATTTATTGCAGTTGCCAACCACATAGTTGATCTCGGTTTGCCCAAACATTTCGTTGGGGCGCACGCCGAGTTGTTGTTCGCAGTAGTCAAACACTGCGTCGCCCACCGCCTCACCTGCACTCATGATGGCTTGCAGTTTGAGCTTGAACTGTTGGCGCACTGTGGCTTTGGCCGAGCCGGGAAAGGCTTTCATCATCGCCTTCAGTGCGGTGGGGAAGATGAAGCTGTGGGTCACGCCGCAATCGCGCATGAGTTGCAGGGCAACGTCCGGGCTGAATCGGCCCCTGTAGGCGACGATGGGGCGACCAAAGTAAAGCGTAGGCAGCAAGGCATCCATCAGCCCACCCGTCCATGCCCAGTCTGCCGGAGACCAGAATACGGCCTGGGTTGACGTATTGGATTTGCCGTCGAACCCGAACCAATTTTGGCTGGCCACAAAACCTGTCAAATTGCCGATCAAAGCGCGGTGGGGAATCAACGCGCCTTTGGGTGGGCCTGTGGTGCCGCTGGTATAGATCAGCACCGCGGCGTCGTCGGCGCGGGTGTCCACCAAGTTGAATTGGTCGGATTGCGCCTCAAGCGCTTTCGCCAATTCAGCGTTCGGCGCGTCATCGACCACCAGGCAATCACGCAAAAGCGGGCAACTCGCACGGACAGCCTGCACATTGGCCAGGGCTTCTGCGTCACAAATAGCCACCACGGCGGTGGCGTCTACCAGCCTGAACTCCAGCGCATCCGGGCCAAACAGCATCGACAATGGCATCGCCACCGCACCCATTTGCAGCACGGCGATGTAGGCCACCGCTGTCTCGAAACGCTGTGGCAACACGATTGCCACCCGGTCGCCGCGTTTGACGCCCCGCTTTGTCAGCAGATTGGAAAGCCGATTCGCCTGGGATTGAAGTTGTTTATAAGAATAAGAATCGCTCTTTTTCTCTGTGAAATAGGCGCATACAGCTACGCTATTTATAGCATTCTCTTGCGTCGCCCAGCGCCTGCTGCACACCTCGGCCACGTTAAAGAATTCGGGCACATGCCACTGGAACTGGCGGTAGATGCAATCATAGTGATCGCTCTTGTTGTCCCTGTTTTGACTGACGGTCTTGGCGCGCTTATCTATCATTGGTGAAATGTACCAAGCCAAACGTATTCCCCAAAGCGAATTTGTCCCGATCCGCAATCTTAACTACCACACCCGCGTCTGGGGGCAGCCGCAGGCGGGCGTAGCGCCACTCGTGCTAGTGCATGGCTGGATGGATGTCGCCGCGTCTTACCAGTTTCTGGTGGACGCCTTCTCGGAAGGCTTCGCTAACGGGCGGCAGATCATCGCGCCCGATTGGCGCGGTTACGGGCTGACCACCGCTGACCCGGTCGACAACTACTGGTTTGCTGACTATCTGGCCGACATCGACTTTCTGCTGGACCATTACGCCCCCGGCCAGCCGGTTGACCTGGTCGGCCACAGCTTGGGCGGCAATGTGGTGATGCATTACGCCGGCGTGCGGCCCGAGCGCATCCGCCGCTTGATCAACCTCGAAGGTTTTGGCATGCCGGTCATGCCTGCCAGCGGAGCGCCCAAACGCCTTGCCAAATGGATGGATGAACTCAAGGCCTTCCAGCGCGGCGAGATGGCGCTGCGGCCCTATGACAGCGCCGAGGGCGTGGCGCAGCGGCTGATGAAGACCAATCCGCGTCTGGCACGGGACGACGCCGGGCGTGGCCGCGCCATCTGGCTCGCGCACCACTGGGCGGTGCAAAACGAAGCCGGCAAGTGGGACATTTTGGGTGATCCAGCGCACAAAATATCGGGCCCGCTGTTGGTGCGCAACGAGGAGGTTTTGGCGCTATATGCAGCCAACCTGGCCCCCACCTTGTTTGTGGAGGCGCAAGATAACTCCATTGAGACCTGGCACCGGGGCAAGTTCACGCTCGAAGAATTTCACCAGCGTCTCAATGCTGTTCCCGATCTTCAACGCGTCAAGATGAGCGATTGCGGGCATATGCTGCACCACGACCAACCTGAGCAACTGGCTATTTTGATCGAAGACTTTCTGGCCAAGTAGGGTCTCCAGCTGGGCCGCCGCACAGGTCGCGGGCCCAACCGCGGGCTAATTTGGCGCCCGCGCTCTTCGAGAACCTTTGCGGCAGCCCGGCAGATTATGGTGGGCTGCTGCCAACTAAAATACGCGTTTTACCAAAAACAACACGCAGGGCTTTCCCATGGACGCAGAACGTATCAACCAAATTGGCACCCGAATCACCGACTTGAGCGCTCGCACGCAAGAGCTTCGGGGGTATCTTTGACTATCCTGCCAAAGCAGAGCGGCT
>JANOXL010000278.1:0-2422 GCA_031418395.1 Rhodoferax sp.
GCAATGGGCTAATTGGTCTGTCGGGCAATTGCGCGCGCAGTCCAAAATCCACCGGCTGGCGATCAACCCCATCATCTATTCCGAGCTGTCGTTGACGTTTTCAACCGTCGAGGCGCTAGACAGCGCCATTGACGGTCTGGGCCTGACCGTGGTCGAAATCCCCCGGCCTGCCCTGTTTCTGGCGGGGAAAGCTTTCATCCGTTACCGGCGGCAGGGCGGCACCAAGACCAATGTCCTCGGGGACTTCTTCATTGGTGCACATGCCGCAGTGTCCGGCCACGCTGTATTGACCCGCGATACGCGCCGCTACGCATCATATTTTCCAAGTGTGGTGATGGTGTCGCCTTAGGAATCCATTGTTTGAGGCGCCTGCAGCCGTCTATCAGCGAAAGCATCGATTTCCGCCTCCACCCGCTAGGAAAAATCGCGCCGAAGCCGCTGGTGGAGTCTTGAGAACAACCTATGGATAGCGAGCGTCGCCTGGCTTCACCACCAATGGTCAATTCAGGCGTAATTCGTTGCTTACGAAGATTCAGGTTTTATTGTCACAAACTGTTCGTCGCCGCCAGACGGAATAATTGCGCCGAGCGGCGGAGTTTGACTCGAGCGGTTAGCGGGTCTGCACCACCAAATATTACCTAGCAGTTCGCCGGGAAAATCCTTGGCAGGCACTGAGTCGTCAAATACCCATGCAAGGTAATCCAACACCAAATCACGAAGTTTTCGGACACTGAAGTAGTAGTGATCTTTGGTGGTTACGCCCAGGATTCGCTCATGGAAAAAGTAGGCGTACCAATTGCTAGTTTCACCCGGCTCAATGTCCGTGATGACTTTCTTGGCCTCTTCCTTGGCGTCGCGAAGGAAACAGTGCTTCTCCCCGGTCGCGATATCGCGCAGGGCATGCAAGAGGAGTTGCATTTCTGGCGGAAGCTTCCGAATTTGAACCTTCGCCTTGGCAATTCGGTATTTGGTGTCATGTGCCTGGGGTATCCAATCGGCATGTAAATGCCATGCCGCATTGGCAAAGTCAACTGATGAAATTTCATCAAACACGCCCTCCATCCGCCTACCTCGCTCCAATACTCCTGCATATTTAGCTGCTACAGAGGCCTCCCCAAGAACTGCTCCCTCTTTCACTTGCAATTTCCGCCCCATTTTTGCCTCTCAAAGTGCCAATTTGTTACAAACTCCACTCATCACTACAAACTATATTTGCTATCTACTTGATAGCGATTAACGCATATTTCACAAGACTCAGCGGTCTAAAATCCAAACACCTTACTCCGAACTCTGCTGCAACGCCCACATCGCCGCATACCGCCCATTGGCGGCCAGTAGCGCCGCGTGATTGCCGCGTTCGATGATGCGACCGGCGTCCATCACCAAAATCTCGTGGGCATCGACGACTGTAGAGAGCCGGTGCGCAATCACTAGCGTGGTTTTGTTATGCGCCACGTTTTGTAGCTCGCCCTGAATGGCGCGTTCGTTGGCGCTGTCCAGGGCGCTGGTGGCTTCGTCAAAGATCATGATGGGCGGGTTTTTCAAGAGCGTGCGGGCAATGGCCACACGCTGCTTTTCACCGCCGCTTAACTTCAGGCCCCGCTCGCCCACCATGGTCTGGTAACCGGCGGGTGTGGCCGCAATGAAGCTGTGGATGTGCGCGGAGGCGGCTGCTTCTTCCACTTGCGCGCGGGTGGCACCCGGGCTGCCATAGGCGATGTTGTATTCAATCGTGTCATTGAACAGCACCGTGTCTTGCGGCACGATGCCGATCGCCCGGCGCACACTGGTCTGGGTCACGTCCTTCACATCCTGCCCATTGATGGTGATGCGGCCCTGCTGCACGTCGTAGAAGCGAAACAGCAGGCGCGACAGGGTCGACTTGCCGGCACCCGAGGGGCCGACCACGGCCACCGTCTTTCCGGCCGGAATCTCGAAACTCACGTCCTGCAGGATCGGCCTGCCCGCAACGCCCCCCTGCTTGCCGGTGTCGTAGGCAAAAAAGACATGCTCGAAGCGGACCGTCGGTGCACCAACGATGGCCAGCGGTCCGGCCCCCGGGTGGTCGGCGATTTCGCGCTCCTTTTCCATCAGCCGGAACATCTTGTCCAGGTCGGTCAGGCTTTGTTTGATCTCGCGGTACAACACGCCCAGGAACCCGAGCGGAATATAGAGCTGGATCATGAAGGCGTTGATCATCACCAGGTCGCCCAGCGTCATGCGCCCTTCCACCACGCCCAGCGTGGCGCGGTACAACATGGCCACCAGGCTGATCGCGATGATCAGCTGCTGACCGGTGTTGAGCAGGCTTAGCGTGCTCTGGCTCTTGAGGGCGGCGCGGCGGTAACGCTCCAGGCTTTGGTCATACCGTTTGGCCTCGAACTCCTCATTGTTGAAGTACTTGACCGTCTCGTAATTGAGC
>JANOXL010000279.1:0-5537 GCA_031418395.1 Rhodoferax sp.
CGTTGCTCGCTGATGCCGCCATGCGAGCGTAGCGGCGCGTCCAGCGCGCTTAAATCGTGGCGCGATTTGGAGGTGCCGATCACGGTAAAACGTTCACTCACGGCGACCAGGTCGCCAATGCGATCCGGCGGCAGCTCAAACCGCGCAGCCGCTTCAGCGCGCGGCAACACCACTTCCATCCCTTTGACGGCAGAGAGTCGCGCGCAGGCGGTTTGTACATCCACACCGGGCGGCAAATACACCGTGGCGAATGAGCCCAAGGCGCCGTGGTGCACCACGTAAGGGTCGGTGATCGGCAGGATCACGCGGGCCGCGCCGGCGTCTGGCAAAGCCTTGCCCAGCCAGGCGTCGAACCAGTCTTGCAGGTAGATCACGTCGGGTGTGCCGTCCATCGCCACCTTGGCATTCATGCCGTGGTCGGCGGTAAGGGCGATGACGCAGCCTAATGCGTCGAGCTGGCCGAGATAGCCATCCATCATGGCGTAAAACGCGTTCGCGCCGGGCGTGCCGGGGGCGTGTTTGTGCTGCACGTAATCGGTGGTGCTCAGGTACAACACGTCCGGGCGGCGGGTGCTCATGAGCTTCACACCGGCGGCGAAAACGAACTCTGACAAATCGGCGCTGTAGACACTGGGCAGTGGTTTACCCACCAGCTTCAACACCTCCTCAACGCCGTTGACCGCCATCGACACTTGATCGGCCTTCTCTGCTGAAAAGCAGATGCCGCGCATCTGATGCCCCAACAAAGCGCGCAACTTGTCTTTGGCAGTGACCACAGCGACTGACAGCCCCGCATCGGCCAGCGCCGCCAGCAAGGTGGGCGCGCGCAGCCACTTGGCGTCGTTCATCATCACCTCGGTGCCCGTGGCCACGTCAAACAAATAGTTGCCGCAAATGCCGTGAACACTGGGCGGCACACCGGTGACGATGCTCAAATTATTCGGGTTGGTGAAACTCGGCACGACACAATCGGCGGTAAGGCCGGTGCCGTTTGCCAGCGTCTTTTTTAGCCACGGCATGTGCCCGGTGGCGACAGCCTGGGCCAGGTAGTCGGGTTCGCAGCCGTCAACACAGACGACAACGGTCGGCTGCTGCGGGCGCTGGTAAGTTCTGCCGTTCACCCAGAGGCGGGTTTCGGCGGCATTGTGCTTATCGTTTGAAGTGGCCATGGCAAAGGTGAGGGGCAAGGGCGGTGAGCGTGGTCGGGGCGGCGAAGAAAAAACCCTGAAAACCGCCATTGTCACCCATTGCCCCAGCGCGCTGCGCAACCGCTACTGGGGAAAACATGGGTAAACACTGCTTGCAAAAGCAGCCTGCGCCCGGCTGGCACGGGTAAGATGGTTTGTCATCAAGCTGACACGTTTCCGTCACAAACTGTCCCTTTTTTGCTTCATCCATTGCTTCAAGGAGATCCGAATGCGTTTGTCGTTGACTATAAAAACATCGTTGAAAGCGTCGCTCGTTGGCGTCGCTGTTCTGTTCGCTGGCCTTGCCGCGGCCCAAAAAACCCAGCTGCTGGTCTACACCGCGCTGGAGACGGATCAGATCAAGGCCTACCAAGAGGCCTTCAATCGGGTCGAGCCGAATATCGACATCAAATGGGTGCGTGACTCCACGGGCGTGATCACTGCCAAACTGCTAGCCGAGAAAAGTAACCCGCAGGCCGATGTGGTGATGGGTGTGGCCGCCTCCAGCCTCGCGCTGATGGACAAACAGGGCATGCTGGAGCCCTACGCGCCTTTGAATCTTGACGCCATCATGAGCCAGTACCGCGACAAGAAAAAAGTGCCGGCCTGGTGGGGCATGGACGTGTGGGGCGCCACGGTCTGTTTCAACACCGTCGAAGCCGCGAAGAAAAACATCCCCAAGCCCGAAACCTGGAAAGACCTCACCAAGGCTGTTTATAAAGGCCAGGTGGTCATGCCCAGCCCCGCTTCGAGCGGCACAGGTTATTTCGATGTGATCGCCTGGTTGACCTTGTTTGGTGACGACAACGGCAAAGGCGGTGGCTGGAAATACATGGATGCGTTGCACGAGAACATCGCGCAATACACCCACTCCGGCTCCAAGCCCTGCAACATGGCGTCTGCAGGCGAGTTTGTCGTTGGCATCTCGTTTGAATACCGCGCCAATGCCAACAAAGCCAAGGGCGCGCCGATTGATCTGGTATTCCCGAAAGAAGGTTTGGGGTGGGACCTGGAAGCCTTTGCCATCCACAAAGGCACCAAAAACATCGCCGCAGCCAAGAAACTGGCAGACTGGGCTTCGAGCAAAGACGCGATGATTTGTACGGCAAAAACTTCGCCATCACGGCGCAGCCCGGTGTTGCCCCACCTTTGGCCAACGTGCCCAAAGACTACGAGCAGCGCTTGGTGAAACTTGATTTCAACTACGCCGCCGAGCAGCGTGAGCGCATCTTGGCTGAGTGGACCAAGCGGTACAACGGCAAAGTCGAAAAGCGCTAGGTATCGCAGTTTCGCCAAACTCGCAGTCAGCCCGTAATATTGAGGCCGCACGGCATCTGGCTGTGCGGCTTTTTCCATGATGAACTCAGCACCCTTTTTAAGCCTGAAACAAATCCGCAAGGAGTTTGGCAGTTTTGTTGCGCTCAAGGACGTTGACCTTGACATTCAAAAGGGCGAGTTCGTCTGCTTCCTGGGTCCTTCGGGCTGCGGCAAGACGACGCTTTTGCGCATCATTGCCGGGCTCGAGGTGCAAACCGCTGGCTCAGTCCATCAAGCGGGCCAGGACATCTCGCGCCTGCCGCCCGCCGGGCGAGACTACGGCATCGTGTTCCAGAGCTACGCGCTGTTTCCCAATCTGAGCGTGGCCGACAACGTGGCCTACGGCCTGGTGAACCGCAAAACACCCAAAGCGCAGGCGCAGCAACGCGTCACCGAGCTGGTCAAACTCGTTGGGCTGCCGGGGTCTGAGGCCAAATACCCGGCGCAGCTCTCCGGCGGGCAGCAGCAGCGCATTGCACTGGCGCGCGCGCTGGCCACCAAGCCTGGCCTGCTGCTGCTCGATGAGCCCCTGTCTGCGCTCGATGCGTTGGAGCGTGTGCGCCTGCGCGGGGAAATCCGTGCGCTGCAACAAAGCCTGGGCGTGACCACCATCATGGTCACCCACGATCAGGAAGAGGCCTTGAGTGTCGCCGACCGTATCGTCGTGATGAACCAGGGCGTGATCGAACAGGTGGGCGCCCCCATGGCGATTTACCGCGAACCGGCCTCGCCTTTTGTGGCGGATTTTGTCGGCAAGGTCAATGTGTTGCCAGCCAGGGTGTCGGGCGGCGTTTTGCAGCTCGGGGAACTACGGCTTGCGCACCCGGATGTCAATTCGGCAGCAAATGGCGACGTGAAGGTTTACCTGCGGCCGGAAGACGTGCTGGCCAGGCCGATTGCGCCGGGTGACGGCGGTGTGTTTGACGCCCGGATTCAAAAAATCGAATTTCTGGGGTCGTTTTGCCACGTACATGTACACGCACCCACACTCACGGACCAAAGTTTGATCGTCTACCTGTCTTTGAACTTTCTGGCCGAGCAGGGCTTGCAAGTCGGCTCCACCTTGCCTCTGAAACTGATGCAAGAGCGCATCAAGGTGTTTTGATGTCGGCGGTGCTGGCATCTTCGCGCGCGCCGGGCAAACCGCCACGGATCAAGCTGAAGACCGATCGCTCCGATGCGCTGGCGCTGGTGTTGATTGGCCTTTTGGCGCTGGTACTGGTGGCCTTTTTGGCCTTGCCGCTGTTGGCGATTTTGTTGCAAGCTTTGCAGGGCAAAGACGGCAGTTTCGTCTGGCTACACAACTTCGTGGAATACGCCAAAACACCCGCGCTTTTGGACAGCCTGTGGAACAGCCTGTGGGTCTCGGCACTGGTCACCGTGATCACCGTGCCGATTGCTTTTGGTTTCGCCTACGCCCTCACCCGCTCCTGCATGCCCTTCAAGAGCCTGTTTCGCGGCATTACCTTGATCCCCTTGCTGGCGCCCTCGCTGTTGTCGGCGATTTCACTGATCTACTGGTTTGGCAACCAGGGCGTGCTCAAAAGCTGGATGCAGGCTGTCGGCATCGAGCAGATTTATGGTGCGCCGGGTATCGTGGTGGCCGAGTGTTTCGCCATCTTGCCGCATGCCTTGATGATTCTGGTGACTGCGCTCAGCCTGGCCGATGCGCGTCTCTACGAGGCTGCCGACGCCATGGGCACGAGCGCAGCCCGCAAGTTTTTCACCATCACCCTGCCGGGAGCCAAATACGGCTTGATTTCGGCGGCACTGGTGACCTTCACGTTGGTGATCACCGACTTCGGCATCCCCAAAGTAATCGGCGGCAATTTCAACGTGCTGGCCACCGATGTGTTCAAACTCGTGATTGGCCAGCAAGATTTTTCCAAGGGTGCGGTGGTTGCCATCCTGTTGCTTCTGCCCGCCGTTTTGACCTTCGCGGTAGACAGTTATGTCAGCCGCCGTCAGACGGCGATGTTGACGGCCCGCGCCATGCCGTATGCCCCCAAACCTTCGCCTACGTATGACCGGCTGATGCTGCTGTATTGCATGGCTGTGGCGTTTTTGGTGCTGGCCATGTTGGCCATGGCCGTCTTTGCGTCGTTTGTCACCCTGTGGCCCTACAACCTGGCACCGAGTTTCAACAACTTCAAGCTCGGGCTGATCGATGCCGAAGTCGGCACTGGCTTTGTCAACAGCTTGAAGATGGCTGCGGGTACGGCATTTTTTGGCACGGCGCTGGTGTTTGTGGGCGCCTACCTGATGGAGAAAACCAAAGCCGACAGTTACGGCGCCGGGGGCCTGCGCGCCCTGGTCAAGTTGCTGGCCATGTTGCCGATGGCCGTACCGGGCCTGGTGCTGGGCCTGGGCTACATCTTTTTCTTCAACGCCGTGAACAACCCACTCAATGGCCTGTACCACACCGTGACGCTGCTGACCTTATGCACCATCGTGCATTTCTATACCACCGGGCACCTCACGGCGGTGACGGCGCTCAAGAGTCTGGATGCCGAATTCGAAGCCGTCAGCGCGTCACTCAAAGTGCCGTTTTATAAAACCTTCTGGCGTGTGACGCTGCCGATCTGTACGCCCGCGTTGATCGACATTGCCCGGTACTTTTTCATCAATGCAATGACCACCATTTCTGCCGTGGTGTTTTTGTATTCCCCAGACACCAAGGTCGCCTCGATTGCCATTTTGAACCTGGATGAAGCCGGCGAGATGGGTGCAGCGGCTGCGATGGCGGTATTGATCGGCCTGGCCTCCACTGTGGCAACATTGCTCTTCATGCTCTTGGGATGGTGGGTGAACCGCCATACCCAAGGATGGCGAAACACCAGGAGATAGAACCATGGATCGCGACAAAATTCTTCTGACCCCGGGACCACTCACCACCACCTTGCGCACCAAACTGGCGATGCTGAAAGACTGGGGCTCTTGGGACGCCGACTTCAACGCGGTCACCGCCAGTATCCGCAAAAGCCTTCTGAACATCATCCATGGCGCTGACTCCCATGTCGTCGTGCCTTTGCA
>JANOXL010000280.1:0-13859 GCA_031418395.1 Rhodoferax sp.
GACAGTTGGCGTGTCCGGCACGGGCGGTGGCTTCAAAAAGTTTTGCCGCAACGAGACCGACATTTCCAACGCTTCACGTCCCATTTCGGCTTCCGAAATGGCAGACTGCAAAAAGGCCGGTATTGAATACTTTGAGTTGCCAGTGGCATTTGATGCGCTTACCGTGGTGATCAATCCCAAAAACGCCTGGCTAAAGCAGGCCACGGTTGCCGAGCTCAAGAAAATGTGGGAGCCAGCCGCTCAAGGCAAGGTGACCCGTTGGAACCAGGTCAATCCGGCCTGGCCAGACCAGCCGATCAAACTGTTCGGCGCCGGGTCTGACTCTGGCACGTTTGACTACTTCACGGAAGCCATCGTCGGCAAATCCAAATCCAGCCGTGGCGATTTCACAGCGTCTGAAGACGACAACGTCCTGGTGCAGGGTGTTGCAGGCGACATCAACGCCATTGGTTATTTCGGTTATGCCTACTACGCCGAGAATGCTGGCAAACTCAAGGCGCTGCCAATTGTTGAAAAAGAAGGCAAACCCGCTGTTTCGCCCAGTCCTGAAACCGTAATTGCTGGCACCTACCAGCCTTTGGCTCGCCCGATCTTCATCTACGTCAACACCAAGGCGATGGCCAAGCCGGAAGTCAAAAAATTCATTGATTTCTACATGGCACAAGGCGCAAAAATGGCCAAAGAGGTCAAATACGTACCTCTGCCAGCGGCCATCTACACCACCAACCTGAAACACATTGCTGACAGGAAAGTCGGAACAATTTTTGGCGGCAAAAACGAAGTGGGCATCAGCATTGACGAGCTCGTCAAGCGCGAAGCCAAACTGTAATTCAGAAGGTGGCCCGGCCACCTGACTCGGCCACTTCTCCAACCCTTGGGATGACCAGCGTCACACTCTAGAATGACCAGTATCACAACCAACCAGGCACCTGCCATGGAAGTACGCCTGACCGGCAAGGAGCGCCTGGCAGAGTTGGCGCGCATCAAGGTAGCCCGCAAGCGCAAAGACAAGGCGATTGAATTCGTACTGCTGGCAGCAGCGTGCGTCTCGGTGTTCACTACCGTGGGCATCGTTTACATTCTTTTGCGCGAGTCGCTGGTATTTTTCAGGAATGTTCCACTGTGGACATTTCTGACGGATACCCAGTGGACGCCCTTGTTTGACGATGCGCATTTCGGGATCGCGGTGTTGCTGTCCGGCACGCTGTCGAGTTCGCTGGTGGCGCTGGCGGTGGCCATTCCCCTAGGCACCATCATCGCCATTTACCTGTCTGAATTTGCGGGACACAAGTCGCGCGAAATACTCAAGCCGCTGCTCGAGCTTCTCTCGGGTGTTCCCACCATCATTTACGGCTTTTTCGCCCTGCTGGTGATCACGCCCTTGTTGCAGAAGGTGTTTCCGGGCCTGCCAACCTTCAACATCCTCTCGGCTGGCATTGTGATGGGCGTGATGATCATTCCGTATGTGTCATCCCTCTCTGAAGACGCGATGCGTGCAGTGCCCATGAGCCTGCGCGAGGGCTCCTATGCCATGGGCGCGACACGCTTCCAGACCGCGACGCGGGTCGTGGTGCCTGCAGCCATTTCCGGCATTGCCTCTGCCTACATCCTCGGTATTTCACGCGCGGTGGGGGAAACCATGATTCTGGCGGTGGCTGCCGGCATGCAGCCCAACCTTACGCTCAATCCCATGGAACCGGCTGCCACCATCACCTCCTTCATTGTGCAGGTGGCATTGGGCGATTTGCCGCATGGCAGTGTGGGCTACCAGACCATTTTTGCCGCCGGCCTCACCTTATTGCTCATCACCTTGATGTTCAACCTGCTGGGGCACTGGATGCGCCGCCGCTTCCGCGAAGCGTATTGACCGGAGGCCCCCATGTCCACGAACGCCATGACTAAGACCAACAAACAAGACAAACTGGATCGCGCTGCCCAACTGCGCACGATTATTCGGGCGCACAAGCGCTGGGACGTGATATTCGCCGCCTTGGGACTGGCCGCGATCTCTCTAGCAATCTTCACCCTTGCGGCTCTATTTTCCCAAATGGTGGTGGACGGCGCGCCCAGGATCACATCTGAATTTTTCACCAGTTTCCCATCTCGCCGCGCGGGGCAGGCGGGTATTTTGTCGGCCTGGATTGGCTCGTTTCTGGTGATGCTGGTGACAGCCCTGTTTGCCATCCCGGTTGGCATTGCAAGTGCGATTTATCTGGAAGAATATGCGCGGAAAAACTGGTTTACCGACATTATTGAAATCAATATCAGCAACCTGGCCGGTGTGCCGTCGATCGTGTACGGCTTGCTCGCGCTTGGACTGTTTGTTTATACCTTTGGATTTGGCCAAAGTATCCTTTCGGCCGGTTTGACGCTGGCCTTGCTGATACTGCCGATTGTGATCGTCACCACACGCGAAGCCTTGCGCTCCATCCCCCAAACCGTGCGTGAAGGCGCTTACGCTTGCGGCGCCACGAAATGGCAGGTGGTCAGCAACCATTTGGTGCCGTACAGCATGCCCGGCATTTTGACCGGTGTGATCATTGGCCTGTCCCGCGCCATTGGCGAGACAGCGCCCATCATCACCATTGGCGCATTGACTTTCATTGCCTTTTTGCCACCGGTTCCTTTTGCAGGCGACCCGCCGGCAGGCTTGTTTGACTGGATTTTTTCGCCCTTTACGGTGATGCCCATCCAGATCTTCAACTGGACGTCGCGCCCTGACCCGGCTTTCCATGCCAATGCGGCGGCGGCCAGTCTGGTGCTGGTGTTTCTGACGCTGGGCATGAACGCATTGGCCATTTGGCTGCGTTATCGCTTGCGCAAAAACATCAAATGGTAGTCAACCCTTAACTTCAAAAATAATTCACCCATGGCTTCCACCATCACTTTGCCCGACAACGCGCCGGCCCTTAAAGCCGAGTCCAAAAACCTGGATTTCTATTACGGTGACTTCAAGGCGCTCAAAGGCGTTTCGATGCCTATTTTCGAAAATAAGGTGACGGCACTCATTGGCCCGAGCGGTTGCGGAAAATCCACCTATTTACGCTGTTTCAACCGTATGCACGATCTATACCCCGGACATCGGTACGATGGCAAGATCGAACTTCATCCGGATGACATCGACATACTGGATGCTTCCGTAGACCCCATTGAAGTGCGCATGCGCATTTCAATGGTGTTCCAGAAACCCAACCCTTTTCCCAAATCGATTTTTGAAAACGTGGCCTATGGCCTGAAAGTGCGCGGAGAGAAATCGGTATCGTTTTTGGAGGACAAAGTTGAGTCGGCGCTCAAAGGCGCTGCCATCTGGAACGAAGTCAAAGACCGCATGAACGAGCCGGCCACAAATCTTTCAGGCGGGCAACAGCAACGCCTGTGTATTGCCCGCTCGCTCGCCACTGACCCCGAAATCATCCTGTTTGATGAGCCAACCTCTGCCCTTGACCCGATTGCGACCGGCAGCATTGAAGAGCTGATCGGCGAAATCAAGAGCGATGTGACGATTTTGATCGTCACGCACAACATGCAGCAAGCCGCGCGCGTTTCGGATTACGTGGCCTATATGTATTTGGGTGAAATGGTCGAGTACGGCGCAACCAATGACATCTTCATGAAGCCCAAGCGCCAGGAAACTGAAGACTACATTACCGGAAGGTTCGGATAAGCCCTATGCCAGATAAACACCTCTCTACCCAATTCGACAGCGAACTCGCCGCCGTCTCCAGCCGTGTGCTGGAACTCGGCGGGCTGGTGGAGTCGCAGATCCGTCAGGCCGTCTATGCCTTGCAGCAGTTCAGTCTGGAGGTCGCCAATCAGGTGATTGAAACTGAAGCGCGTGTGAATGCCATGGAAGTCGATATTGACCGCGAGTTGTCTTCGATCATCGCTCGGCGGCAGCCTACTGCGCGCGATTTGCGCCTCTTGATCGCCATTTCGAAAACCACGGCAAACCTGGAGCGTGTGGGTGATGAAGCCGAAAAAATTGCCCGGATGGTGCGGTCGATCATTGGCGGCGGTGCCCTGCGCTCCTTGCCTACGCGCGATTTGAAGATGGCTGCGGAACTCGCTTCGGGCCTTTTAAACAAGGCCCTCAATGCCTTTGCCCGCCTCGATACGTCGGCTGCCGTGTCGATTTTGAAAGAAGACGACCTGATCGACCAGGAGTTCAATGGCTTTGTGCGCAAACTCATCACCTACATGATGGAAGACCCGCGCATGATCTCGCAAAGCCTGGATTTGCTCTTTTTGGCAAAAGCCATTGAGCGCATCGGTGACCACGCTAAAAACATTGCCGAATTCATTATTTATGTCGTCAAAGGCGAAGATGTACGGCACACGCCCATGGCGCAAATCGAATCCATGGCCAAATGAAAACCATTCCCTTGGTGCTGATCGTCGAAGACGAGCCGGCGATCGCCGAACTGATGGCGGTGAACCTGCGGCACAACGGATTTCGAACCATTTGGGCGATGGACAGCGTAACCGCCCAGCACGAGATTGATGCGGTGCTGCCTGATGTGATTTTGCTCGATTGGATGCTGCCGGGTGAAAGTGGCCTGTCGCTGGCTAAGCGCTGGCGTGCCAACACCCGCACGAAGGCGGTGCCGATCATCATGGTGACTGCGCGCAGCGAGGAGATAGACCGCGTCGCCGGTCTGGACGGCGGGGCCGACGACTACATTGCCAAGCCGTTTTCCACCAAAGAACTGCTGGCACGCATCCGTGCAGTATTGCGCCGACGTGCCCCGGAGCAAACCGGGCAAACTGTGAAATTGGCCGATTTACAGCTGGACTCGGCCACACACCGTGTGGCATTAGATGACCAGCCGCTCAAACTCGGGCCGACAGAGTTCAAGTTGCTGCACTACCTGATGACCCATGCCGAGCGGGTACACAGCCGCTCGCAATTGCTCGATAAAGTCTGGGGCGACCATGTTTTCATTGAGGAGCGCACGGTGGATGTCCACGTGAAGCGCCTGCGTGAAGCTTTGGGCAAAGCCGGCCCTATGGTCGAAACAGTGCGCGGCGCAGGTTACCGGGTCACGGCAAACCCGTCTTCCTAGTTTGCATAATCGGACTTTCTCATCGATTTTCCTGAGCGATTCGCCTAGTCGATACGTTTAGGCGAACCGCGCAACCAAGCATGTTCTGGCGTTTGTTTTTTTTGGCGGCCTGGCAGATGGCGGGTGGCCTTCTGGGATGGGGTCTTTCCTATTTGAATGGCGGCTCTACCTCCCCACATGCCTTTTTGGGGGCACTGTTAGGCAGTTTCGCGTGGGCCGTGCTGGATCTTCAAAAGGCCGGGCGCTTACGGGCCTGGCTCAGGCGCGGTGAAGCGACCGCGCCGGTTCAGCTGCAAGGGATTTGGCTGGATATCCAGGGGCGCGTGCGCAAGCTGCTCAGAGAGCGTGAACGCGCGACACGTGACAGTGACCGGCGTTTGCAGGACTTTCTGGCGGCACTACAGGTGTCGCCCAACGGCGTGGTGCTGCTTGACGCCGATGCCCGCATTGAGTGGTTCAACCAGACCGCCGCAGCCCATTTTCGTTTTGAGGATGGGCGTGACCTACTCCAGCACATCGCCAATCTGGTGCGCGACCCGGTGTTTGCAGCTTACCTGGCCGCAAAGGATTTCCAGCGCGGCATCGTAATGACGGGCAAGGCGTCTACTGCGACGCGCCCTGTGTCCTTGGCCGTGCAACTCCATCCGTATGGCGAAGGGCGCTCCTTGTTGTTGTCGCGGGACATCACCGCCGTGGAGCAGGCAGAAACCATGCGACGCGACTTCGTGGCCAATGTGTCCCATGAAATCCGCACGCCGCTGACGGTGGTCAGTGGTTTTGTCGAGACCTTGCAGTCTCTGCCACTGGACGAAGCGCAACGCCAGCGGTACCTCGACATGATCGCGGTGCAGGCGCAGCGTATGCAGTCTTTGGTGAACGACCTATTGACGCTCTCCAAGCTGGAGGGCAGCCCGCCTGTGCCGCAGGGGGAGTGGATGTCCGCAACCGATATGCTGGCGCAAGTAGCGTTTGAGGCGCGGGCACTTTCTGCGTCTTTGGCAAAGAGCAAAACGCCGCAGCATCGGGTGGAATTCGCCTCTGCGGACGGCATGGCCTCGGTGGAGTTGGCCGGCTCGTTCAGCGAATTGCAAAGCGCCTTCATCAACTTGGTGGGCAATGCCGTGCGTTACACGCCGGCCGACGGGTTAGTTCAGATTAGTATGACGGCCATGGCGGACGGACGCGCCGAGTTTGCGGTGCAAGACAGTGGCCCCGGCATCGACGCCGAACATGTGCCGCGTCTGACGGAGCGCTTTTACCGTGTGGACCGCAGCCGCTCGCGGGATACTGGAGGCACCGGGCTGGGCCTGGCGATTGTCAAACACGTGGCGCAGCGGCACGGGGCAGAGCTCAAAATCGACACCACGCCGGGTCAAGGCTCCCGCTTTAGTCTGGTGTTTCCGGCGAATCGGGTTCGGGTGATGGAAACGGAAACCGCTTAGAAACATAAATTCTATAAGTCTTATATAAAAAGGTAGCTCCCTAGGTCTCGTAATTATTTAATATATTGCTATAATATTTATAGTGAAATAGATTATTTATTAATCAAAATACTACGTTAAATTAATAAAAAACTTGTAATTCAGCTTTTCGATTGCTTGCGAACCACGACCACCAGCAAGGCGATCAAAGTTAAAGCGGTCGCTCCCAGTGCGATGGAGCTGGTCAACCAAAACGCCGATGCTGTTTGCCACGCAGGCCAGGGCCCCCAGCCCCCATAGGCCAGCGCATAACCGCCGCCCAAGCCGCCGCCCCACAGGAAAACGACGTAAATTACAAAAGGCGCCACGGCCACTTTGAAGCAGCGCAAAAAGAACAGGCACAGGGCCTGCAAGCCGTCAAAAAGGTGGAACATGGCCACCCACGCCAGCAAAGGCGCGGCCATGGTCACGACCTCGGGTTGATTCGAATACGCCTGAGCCAAGGGCTCCCGCGCCAGAAACAACAACACGCCTTGCGCCGAGGAACTGACCAGCACCATCCAAAACCCGAGGCGAATGGTTTTTTTGGCCAGAGCCAGGTCGCCTGCACCCAGCCAGAAACTCGCGCGCGCGCTGGCCGCCACAGAGATGGCCAAGGGCATCATGTACAACACTGCCGCCATGTTCGAGGCGATCTGGTGGCTGGCGGAGGCGACGGTGCCCAGGCGGGCGATAAAAAGCGCCATGAGTGTGAACGAGGTCACCTCCACCAGCATCGTCAGACCACCGGGAACGCCAATTTTGGCGAACTCTGCAATTTGCCCCCAGCGCGGCGGCTCCAGCTTGCGCCAGATCGCGTAGGGGCGATAGATAGCCTGCGTGCGCAACATCCCTGCGGCGACAGCCAACAGCACGTAATTGACGACCACCGAGGCCCAAGCGCAGCCGGCAGCGCCGTGGCCGTCCAGTCCGAGCCCGCCAAGCCCGAACCAGATCGACAACGGCACCTTGAGCGCCAATGAGCCAATTTGCAGCCAGGTCACCATCATTGGGTGGCCCAGGCTCTGGTTCAAAGTGCTGTACATGCGAAACAACAGTGCCGGAGGCAGCGTCAGCGTGAGGATGCCCAAATACTGCTCGACCTCGGCGCGCATCGGCGCAGGCACTTCAGTCCAACGCAGGATCGCGCCGGGTGACAACAAAACCGCCACGCCGACAGCGCACAATATCGCAAACAGATAAAGCGCCTGGCGAAAGCTTTTCCCTACTTCGTCGAAACGTTTGGCGCCTCGGTGTTCCGAGAGAATCGGCAACAACGCCTGCATGACGCCCAAAAGCGCCACAAACACACTCACGTAGACGGCAGAGCCCACCGACAGCGCAGCCAGTGAGGCGGCGGAGTAACGGCTGGCCACCAGCGTGTCCACCACGCTGTAGGCCATTACCGCAAGTTGTCCCACCAGCACACTGGCGGCGTGGCGGGAGATGGTTTTGAATTCGGTCAAGGTTTGAGCGCAGCGAATGCCGTTTTATTGCATGCGTGAGGTAGGTTCAACGACGTTCACGGATGATGTGGAAGCGGCACTACTTGCCGGTGCGGCGGTAGAGCACGACGTCGTCGTCTCTATCAGTCGGACGGTAGGCGACGTATTGCGGTGTCCATTGATTGAGTTTGAGCACCATCGGCAAAGTGCTCACGGCGTCACGATCCACCAGCAGCCAAGGGCAGACGGCGACTGCACTTGCATGGCGTAATTTCATCGACGTATGGAATTGAAAAGCCGCTATCTGGCCACGATCCAGGCCATGGGTTTCCACACACGGTGCGTCGCCCACCACGCCGCTGATTTGCCGCGCCATCAGGCTGTAGCCTCGGGCGAAATCAAGCAGCGGCAGCCACAAGGTCATTAACAGCAACCAGCACAGTGCGGCGCCACCGGCCGGCAACACCAGGCTTTTCCAGATGGCAGCACGGTGACGACCGACGCGCCAATGCACCAGCCAGGCCCAGGCCAAGGTGGCCAGCACGGCAAACAAAAAGGGTGCCACCAGGAAGCTGTGAACAAAACCTGGCGCCAATCGCACTACGTTGGCGGCCGGTTGCGGTGGAATGCCGGTTTGCATGGCGATCCATACCACCCAGATGGTGATCGCGCAGCCCGTAAAGAACAGCAATGTGAACCAATCCACCAAAGCCGACACGGTGCGTCCCAGAGTCGGCAAAGCAAAAGCGGCCAATGCCGCCAGAGCCGGCAGCGCCAGCAGCAAGGCGCGGTCGCCCGCGCCAGTCAGCAAGGTATTGCCCAGGGCCACCCCCACAAACAGCAACGGTAACGCCAGGTGGCGGCTCGGATTGCCGCGCAAGAGCTGCAACAACTGACGCCGCCAGCGGTACAGCGTCCAAAGCGCCAAGGGCCAAGCCGGCCAGGTGAACCAAACCAACAGGCGGGCCATGCCGCGCCAGTGCCCCGCCTCTGAAGGCGGCCATTCCAATCGCCAGCGCCACAAATCAAGGTAACTGGCCAATATCGCCACGCTGACCGTGACCAGGGCAACCCACCATAACACCGCGGCATGGCGCGCCAGCGACTGCGCCTCACCACCGTTGAGCCGCTCGGTTGACGCATCACCCGAGCGCTCGCGGGTGTCAAAAAGTTGAATCAAGACACTGCCAACGCCCAAGATCGCCGCCAGCGCCGGTGCGCCAGAAAGTGCAAGGCCGAGCAGGCCCACCATACCCGCGATAGCCGGTGTGATGCTACGCAGGGGCAGTGCCGCAAAGGCATAAAACGACAAGGCAGTAAAACACAATTGCGCAGCGGCGGCTGTGGTTTCATGCGACAACTGCGCCAAACCCAAGCTGGCGATCAAGGCCAACAAAGCGCCGTCTGCAATGGCGCGGGCGTAATCCGGCGCGCTGGCCTCACCGCCAAAGGCAAATCGCAGGGGCTGCGCCTTGGGGCTGAGCGCCAGGTAATACGTGCCATACCAGGTCGCGGCCAAAGTCAGGGCTAAAAGCAAACCAAACGGGACTCGGGCGGCAAAATCGGGTGACACCCATCCCGGTGCCCATTGCATCGCCCAGGCACCGAGCCAGTAAGGCAGCAGGGCGTCTGTTGCCGGCGCGATGCCCATCAATTGGGGATTGAACCAGTCACCTCCGCTGCGAACACCGCTGAACCCGGAACCGACACCGCGGGCCAGCGCCTGCATGTAGCCAAAGGCCGTGATGTCGGCGCTTTTCCAGGGCTCGCGCCCAATGAAGCCGGGCAAGACATAGGCCAGGCAAAACAGCCATAAGGCCGGACGTGGCAAACGACGCACAGCGTTTTGTGCAACGATGGCGGGCGTGGGCTGGTTCATGACGAGTGGGGACGTGCGACTGGGGTGATGCGCGATCAGGCTCTAAAAAACAAAAGGGCAGCGCGGTACACCGGCTGCCCTCTGGAAGAAAAAGCGCCCCTTTTACTTGGCAGCGGTTTTTCCGAAGCGGTTGCGGAACTTCTCAACGCGGCCACCCATGTTGTCAACGGATTTTTGCGTGCCGGTGTAAAAGGGATGCGACTCGCTCGAAGTATCAAGCTTGATCAGCGGCAACTCGCGGCCATCTTCCATCTTGACCATTTCCTTGGCGTTGGCGCAGGAGCGGGTGACGAATTTGAAGTTATTGGACATATCCAAAAAACAAACGTCACGGTAATTGGGGTGAATGCCTTCTTTCATGATTTTCCTGATCTTTCATAGTGTCAATTGCAAGAGCCACTTCAGGCATTGTGCAGACCTTTGCACAATTGAAAACCTCAAGCACTTGTTGCGGTGCAAATTACGGCACTTGTTGCCGTGCAAGTTAAAGCACTGGTTGCAGTGTTCTTTGCAGTAAGCCCATGATTATAAGAGGATTTTCCCTGTTTAAGCAATGGTGGTTATAGATTCTTCAAAGCGCTGTCAAAACTTAAGTCAAAATCCGAACCCATGAATCCTCCTCCCATCACTTTGCCCATCATCTCTCCCAGCACCCAACTTGCCACTTTCGCGGCCCAATTGCGTTTTGAGGCCATCCCGGAGCACGTCATCCGCAAAACCGAAGACTTGCTGGTCGATTGGTTTGGTTCCTGCCTGGCCGGCAAAGGCGGTCGGCCCGTGGAGTCTATTGCCCGGTTTGCAACGCTGATGGGGCCTACGGGGTCTGATTCTGGTGTTCGTCCTGGCGCAAATCCGGCTTGCAAGTCCGAGCAATTGGTCAGCCGCACCCAAACCAGCGCGTATTTTGCCGCGATGGTCAATGCCGCTGCCTCGCATTACGCTGAGCAGGACGATGTTCACAATGGCTCTGTGTTTCACCCTGCAGCGGTCGTGTTTCCAGTCGCCCTGGCGCTCACGCAGTCGCTGGGATTGAGTGGCAAACGTCTGTTGGCAGCCTCGGTGGCGGGGTATGAAGTGGGGATTCGGGTGGGGGAGTTTTTGGGTCGCTCGCACTACAAAGTGTTCCACACCACGGGGACGGCGGGCACCTTGGCGGCTGCGGCCACGGCAGGCAATCTGCTGGGCTTGAGCGCCGCGCAAATGCAACACGCGCTGGGCTCAGCCGGCACCCAGTCTGCCGGTTTATGGGAGTTTTTGCGCACGGCAGCCGATTCCAAGCAGCTGCACACAGCCCACGCGGCGGCGGCGGGTTTGATGTCTGCGCAGCTCGCGCTGGATGGATTCACGGGTGCCGCCGAGATTTTTGAAGGCGCACAGGGCCTTGCTGCGGGCATGTCATCCGACGCCGACCCGGCCAAGCTGGTGGACGGCCTGCAACGCGACAAAATTACCCGATGGGCGACCATCGAGACGTCATTCAAATACCACGCCTGCTGCCGCCATACCCACCCAGCGTGTGATGCGCTGATTCAGGTCGTGCAGGCGCACAAATTGCAGCCGCAAGACATCGCCAGCGTGGTCACCCATGTGCATCAGGGCGCCATCGATGTGCTGGGGCCAGTTGTGAACCCAACCACAGTGCATCAAAGCAAGTTTTCCATGGGTACCACACTGGCACTGGCGGCGCGTTTTGGTTATGCCGGTTTGACCGAGTTTGACGATCACTTTAACGACGAACTCACTGTAGCGCTGTGCAACAAAGTCAGCATGCAGCTCGACGCTGAAGTTGACGCCGCCTACCCCCGGCGCTGGATCGGCAAGGTGACCGTCATCACGACGGATGGCCGCACGCTGCAAGGTCGGGTGGATGAACCCAAAGGCGACCCCGGCAACACCTTGACCCGCGAAGAGATCACGGCGAAAGCTAAACGTTTGGCAGCCTACTCGGGTGCTGCGAATGAAGCTGAAATGAACCTGGCCATTGAGCGTTTGTGGAGCATCTCCTACATTGCCGAACTCACCCGTCTGCTGGGACCTCCACCGCCAGCTGCAGCGCCACATGCAAAACAGGAATAGCGGCGCTCGAAGCAAGGGATTTCACTCTGGAACAGACGCTAAGTTGCGTCAACAATTCAGCGTATTCAGTTGCAAGTCAAACCTGTTTTGTACCTGATCGAGCCCGCAAAACCCAGGGTAAAGCGACCATTTAAATCTTCATCATCACTTTGACGCCATGAACCTGCCTAATTTCCGCCAGAGCTTCGCTGCCGTTTCCACTTTAGTGGCTTTGTCGGCCTCGCTTGTTTTGCCTCAACAGGCCTGGGCCCAAGCGGCTTTTCCCGGCGATAAACCCATCGCATTGATGATCCCTTTTGCCGCCGGTGGCCCGACCGACATCCTGGCACGCATGATGGTCGTGCCCATGGGCAAGTCGCTCGGCGGCAACGTCGTAGTTGAAAACGCAGTGGGCGCGGGCGGCACGATTGGTGCCACTAAAGCGGCCAAGGCAGCGCCCAATGGTTACACCGTTTTTCTGCACCACATGGGCATGGCCACAGCGCCCGCCTTGTACAAAAAATTGCAGTTTGACCCGCTCAAAGACTTCGAATACATCGGCCAGGTCGTCGATGTGCCGATGACGCTCTTGGCGCGCAAGGATTTTCCGGCCAACAATTTTGGCGAACTGTTGGCGTATGTGAAGGCCAATAAAGACAAAGTCTCCTTGGCCAACGCGGGTCTGGGAGCCGTTTCGCACCTGTGCGGGCTGTTGTTCATGTCCAGTATTGGTACGGAACTCACCACCGTACCGTTTTCCGGTACAGGCCCTGCGATGAATGCACTGTTGGGCAGCCAGGTCGATTTGCTGTGTGACCAAACCACGACCACCGTGCCGCTCATCAAGGACAACCGTGTCAAGGTGTTTGGCGTCACCACGCTGGCCCGCCTGCCGGCGCTGCCCAATGTGCCGACGCTGGATGAACAGGGGCTCAAAGGATTTGAAGTGAAAGTCTGGCATGGTATGTACATGCCCAAAGGTACACCGGCGCCCATCCTCGAAAAAATGGGTGTGGCCTTGCGCGCCGCCATGCAAGACCCGGCGGTCAAGTCTCGCCTGGGCGACCTGAATGCTGAAATTGTCTCGGTGGACAAAATGACGCCTGCAGGCCTGAAGACGTATTTGGAGTCCGAAATTGCTAAATGGGGCCCCGTGATTAAAAAAGCAGGTATCTACGCAGATTAATTACGCACCAAAACCATGCATTCCAAAGCCCTTCCTGATAGCAGGTGTTGCTGAAGGCCGGCCGAACTTGTCGTATTACCGTCGCTTTTACCTAAATGTGAGTAAAAATATTTACTTAAGCTGATTCCATTTTTGAAAGCGAGCGACAATCCTCAGTTCCGTTGAAAGACCGCAAAGGAGCCGGAAATGTCTGTCGTTTTTAAGAAATCTTCCTTTTTAGCCGCTCTTGTTTTGGTTTGCAATTTTGCAAGCAATGCGCAAGACAAATGGGTGATCGGCCAGTCCGCGCCGCTCACCGGTGGCAACGCCAAGTTTGGCACCGACATACGAGATGGTGCCAAAGCCTATTTTGATATGGTCAACGCGTCGGGTGGCGTGCAAGGCCGGCAAATTGAGTTCGTCACCATTGACGACAAAAACGACCGAAAAACAGCCGGCGTCAACACCAAAACCCTGCTTGAAACCAAAAACCTCGTGGCGCTTTTTGGTTACGCCTCGGCCACTTTGAGCCTTGACGCGATGCCGCAGGCCGAAGCCAGCCAGGTAGCCTTTTTCGCGCCGTTTTCAGGCGCCAACCCGGTGCGTGTCAACAAGCCCACCTTGTTCACCGCGCGCGCATCCTACGGCGAAGAGATGGAGAAAATCCTGAATTTCTGGACCAGCTTGGGCTTCAAAAAAGTCACGGTCGTCCACTATGACGACGAAGTGGGCAAACAAAACCTGGAAGTCGTCACCGCCTACCTGAAAAAGATCAATCTCGAGCCTAAAGCC
>JANOXL010000281.1:0-50128 GCA_031418395.1 Rhodoferax sp.
CGCATCCGGAGGAGGTGCGCATAAGCCTGCTGGAGGCCAAACACATTCACCGCTCGTTTCATTGGTGGTTTTTCCAGTTGCCGGACTTGCCCGAAAAGGCGCTGGTGGAAAACGATTTCGCTTTCATCGACTACCTGTGGAGCTACTGGACCGCGCCCGGCTACCAGGATGCGGCGCACCTGCGCGAGATCAAGGCCATGCTCGCGCAGCCCGGTGTGCTCGCGGCCACACTCGGCTATTACCGCGCCTTGTTTGATCCTGCCAAGGGCGACCCGCGCCTGGACGCGCTGCGGCTGATGATGGAGCGGCCCATCACCGTGCCGACACTGGCGCTGTGCGGCGGTGACGACCTGCGCGGCGAGCTGATGACCGATCAGGCGCAATTCTTTCGCGGCGAATACCGCTACGAGGTGGTGGCCGGTGCGGGCCATTTCCTGCACCGCGAAAAACCGGCGGAAGTGACGAAGCTCATTCTCGAATGGTTGAGCGCTGGGCGTGGCGATGAAAAGGCGATCAGCAGGCCCCCACAGTAGCGTCTCGGTAACATCTTCACAAGGTCAAAAATTCGTACCCAAATTAGGTATGATTAACCCGAAAAACCTCCTTCGAAAACAAGATTTAAGAAAAATAGGTCACTAGGTCTCGTATAATATGACTATACAGCTATATAAATAGTAGCAATCAATTTGAAATCAATTCGCCTGTTTGGCCCTGCATCGCAAGATTTCGCCGGACTTCAGTTGAACACGTATTTCAAAGAGAATGAAATCGAACGCGGTGCGCCGGGCGCGAAAAAGGTGGATTGCGGCGCTGCACCGGTTCCAAATGGGTCGGCGTTGACCGCGCCGCTGGCATCAAAACCGTTGGCGCCCAGTTGCGCTGCAGTGTTGTAACGCAGGTCAAACAGGTTGTTGATTTGCAAGCCGAGCTGCAATTTGGGCGCAGGTCGCCAGTCGGCACCCAGGTTGAAAACGGCATACCCTGCCGTGGCACCCGGCCCTTGGTAAAACGTGCCGTCGGGCGCGTGTTGAGCGTTTTCATTGCCGCGTGCCAAAGCGCCCGATACTGCCACCAGGTTGGCGTTCAACCCCAGCGTCGATGACGCGGCCACGTGCGCCGATAGTTTGAGCAGGTGTTTGGGAATAAGCGGAATACGGTCGCCCGCAGCGATATTGATCACGCCGCCCGTGCCGGGGTTGCCCGTCTGGGCCAAACTATTGCCGCTATTGCCCGCGCCGTTAACGACGTCTGCGCTTTGGTACGTCGCCTCCAACTGCGTGTAATGCGCACTCAAGGTGACCGTACCCAGTTGGCCAGTCAGCCCCAGTTCAACACCTTGGCGGCGGGTTTGACCGAAGTTTTTAAAGTAACCAAACCCGGCCTGGTTGTCGGCAACGAACAAGATGTCGTCGTAGTTGTCCGCGCGGAACACGCCCGCGTTCCAGGCCCAGTTGCCTGCGAATTGCCCGCGCAGGCCCGCCTCCACCGTGCGCGTGACGACCTGGTTCAAGGGTGGGTCACCGGCCATTGAATTGGGCAGGCGGCAGGGCTGCAGTGGGTTGGCGCAGCCCAGTTCGATCGCTGTGGGCGCGCGGCTGCTTTCGCTGTAACCCAGGTAGGTGTTGAGCGTTTTGCTGGGGCTGTAGGTCAGACCAATGGCGGGGTTGAGGCGCTCAAACTGGTGGCTGGCGGTGAGCGTGGCGGGGTGGTTGACGGCGTGAATCTGATCGACGTTGTTCACTACCGTGCGGTTGAATCGACCGGCCAGCGAGAAATGAAGCTTGTCGGTGATCGACAACGTGTTACTGGCAAACAGACTCCAGGTGCGGATGTCGGCGGCCAGATCGACGCGCGTGTCATACGGCGCGCCATTCACGCTGCCGCCGGTGACGCCATCCGCAAATGCGCCTACGCCGGTGACGCTGCGGTCGGCGTTCAAGTAGCCCAGCTCCGTTGTCTGCTTGAAATCGACGCGGCTGGCATCGTAAGCCGCCCCCACGACGAGCTGGTTGCGTTTGCCCGCCAGTTCACCAAGCCAACTGAATTGGCCGGAGAGGCCGTAGTTGTGCTGTGTGGTCGTGCTGCGGTTGATCAGGCCCGAGCAGGCCTCGGCAGGTTCGTCGTTTTGCAAGACCTGCGCGATGCAGTTCCAAAAAGGGAAAGGTGAATTGGTGATGTCCGCGCCGGCCGTCGGATAACCCGTGAGGCCTACCGCGTCCAGTGCGAGCTGGTCGTTGGCCGAGGGCTGATAAATCGGCTGTTGCAAGGCATCGCCGTTGATGTCGCCGTTGAGCGTGCTGGTTTTGATCTGGCGGTAATACAGGTTGCCGGAGAACACCAGGTTGTCGTTGATGACGTGGGTGGCCGCCAAATTCAACAAGCTGGCGTGGTTGTGGGTCTCGTCGGGTTTGGTATAGACACTGCCGTAATCGCGCGCCAGCATTGACAGCTCTTGCACACCGTTCCCGGTAAGCTGGTTGTCGGCGTGGGCCAGCGTGAGTTTTAAATCAGTGTCGGCATTGCGCCAGCCGAGTTTGCCAAACAACTGGCGCGTGCGGGAGGGCGAGCTGTCGCGCCAGCCGCGCTCTGAAAACAAGTTGGCGTTGAGGTACCAGTTCAAGCCTTTGTGGTTGAAACCACCGTGTTCGAACGCCACCGAGCGCCGCTCGTGGCTGCCAAACCCAAACTCCAGGGACGTGCCGGGATGGCTGCGCCCGTCTTTGGTTTGCACCGACAGCGCGCCGCCCAGGGTGTTAAGCCCAAACAGCGGGTTGGAGCCGGGCATCAGGGTGAGCGAGGCAATCGCGCCTTTGGGGATCAGGTCCCAACTGACGACATCGCCAAAAGGCTGGTTCATACGCACGCCATCCATGTACACCGACAGCCCCTGCGGCGTGCCCAAAAGCGGTGAGGCGGTGTAGCCGCGGTAATTCACATCAAGCTGGTACGGGTTGCCCTGGATGTCGTTGACATGGACGCTGCCCAAAGAGCGATTCATGAAGTCGCTCAAATCCAGTGCGCCACTGCGCTGCACATCACGGCTGGTGGCGCTTTGCACGGGTGCGGCGATTTCGTTGCGCGGCTGGCCGATGCCCGGCAGCGGCGTCGAGCCGATCACCTCGACCGGTGTCAGCGTACGGTCGGTTTGGGCCAAGGCGCTTGCAGAAGAAACCAGACAGATCGCGGAAATGGCGACAGAACCGCAGGGGTTGGCGAAAGCGTTGAACATCGAACTGTGAAAATCAATGAATGTGGGAGCCAGTAAACAATTTCTTTGACGCAGGCTCGCACCGTCGCGGGCGCAAGACCGATCCGCAAGTTAACCCAGAATTCACGCCTGACCGCCCGATGCGAACTAGGTTTAACCCTGCAAGTCTGCGGCAAATCGGCGTTTTTTCTCAAATTGAGACGGCACAGCGCATATGCTTTGAAATGCATTTGAGTCGCCCTCACCCTAAGTTATGTTGAAAAATCTGCTTCGTTTCAAGTTGCCCAGCGTGCGCCCCGCGCTGAGCCGCACTGCTGCGACGCCCCTGTCAGAGCCGCTGTGGCTGGAGTGGCTGTCACTCGGCGGCTTGTTGCTGTTCTCAGCCTGGCTGCTGGGCGCACGCGGTGTGTGGGGACTGCTGCTACGCTCAGACCCGACCGGCATCACGCTGGTGATCATTGTGCTGTTTGCCTGCGCTACGTTGTGGTGCGGCAGCCGCACCCGAGAACTCCAACGCCAACACGCCGCGCTGCGTGCAACGGCGGCTGGCAAAGGCACCAGCCACGGTGACACGAGTTGTTGGGCCGGCGACTACTGGCGAGCCCTGGAAGCCAAACCCGCCGACACCAATGCGCCTCTGGATGTGTTGTTGGAGCACACCCACGGGCCGCACAACACGGCGTGGTGGGTTAACGGCATCCAGCTCAAGTTGGGCCTCTTGGGCAAGGTGATTGGTTTTTCGATTCTGGCCTTGCAAATTGGCAATATGCAGAATTTCGATGCCAGCCAATCACAAGACCTGCTCAAGAGCCTGACCACCGGCTTGGGCGTGGCCTTGCTGACCACCATGGTGGGCCTGGTGGGCAATATTTTGCTGGGGCTCCAACTCACACGGCTGGATCGTTTTGCGGATCGTCTGGTGATGGACTGCCAGCGGTATGGCATGACGCGCAGCGCTCCTGCGGCGGCGCCACTCGGTGGTGGTGCCGCCGCCTAAAGCCGGAACACCATGCGCCGCAGTCGCCACAATCGCGAGCCGGAAGTCGATCCGTTTTACGACATGTTGTTCAACATGTTGATCGCGTTTGTGTTTTGTTTCATCATCGCGCTGTTGGCGATGAACCCGAAGACCACCAAGGCCGGTGACATCCCTGCCAAGGCGGAATACATCATCACGCTGTCATGGCCAGATTTAGATCCGAATGACATCGACCTGTGGGTGCAAAACCCGCAAAACAACACCGTGTTTTACCGCGAACGCGAAGCGGGCCTGATGCACCTGGACCGTGACGACCGGGGTTTATCGAACGACACCATTGTGGTCGATGGCCGCAAGATCGTGAACCCGCTGAATCAGGAAGTCGTGACGATACGGGGCATTGCGCCGGGTGAATACACCATCAACGCACATTACTTTGAATCCAAAGAAGTGGACAGCACCAATCCCAAAGCCGGCCGGCCGGTGGAAGTCAGCGTCAACGTGGTCAAGGTCAACCCGCGCGCTGAGGTCGTCTATTACGCCAAGCAAACCTTAAGCGCCCGCGGCGAAGAGGCGACGCTTGCGCGCTTTACTGTGCAAGGTGACGGCGCTGTCACCGATATCAACACCTTGGCCAAACGGCTGGTGGGGAACAACACCAAATGAGAAAAATATGAGCCTTTCCATCATTCTGGGTTTTGCAGCCCTGCTATTTGTCACCCTACTGGCATTGCTGTGGTCACGCTGGCCGGCCTGGCTGAAAGGCGTGCTGGTCGTGGGTGTCACGGTGATGTATTTCTATGGGCATGACGCTGTGCATTCAATTTGGGGCATCCCCAGCACCGACGCGTTGCCACCCCGTTTTGTAGTGATGGGTGCCGTGGTGCAAGAGCCCAGCGCCAAAACCGAAGGTGTTTTGTACATGTGGGTGAGCCCATTGGCGGACAAAGGCCCGGTACTTGAGCCGCGCGCCTACAAACTCCCCTATACGCGCAAGCTGCACATGCAGATTGAGGAAGGACTGAAGAAAGGCAACAGCGGTATCCAGCAAATGGGGGTGGCCGAGGCGAAGGCGGGCGCGGGCAAAGGCCTGGGCTTCCTGCGCCCCGGCAATGACGAGCAGGAGATCAAGATTCGTGATCTGCCCTCACCCCAACTTCCGGAGAAGTGACGTGTCACGACTTTTGCCACTGACCCTGCCCGAGCTTTTTTCATCGCGACGCCGGGGCTGCGCATTGGTCGCCCTGGCGTTCGCTGCGTTCGTGGCAGGCTGCGGTCCTGCAGGTGGTGACAAATCATTTTTCCCGCTGGACGAAGGGCGCAGCTGGACGTTCCAGGTCACCAAAAACGTCGATGAAGCCACCGAGCCGGATGTGGACACGCTGACCTTCACCATGAAGGGATCACAGAAGCTGGAAAGTGGCCCGGCACAGCGGCGCCTCAGCAGCAACGGTGTGGACTACTTTTTACGCAGCGACGAGCAAGGCATCTACCGCGTCGGAAGCCGCAATTCTTTGGACGAAAACCCCAAGCCCGACAACCCGCCGAGGTTCGTGCTGAAAAAACCTTACGTGGTGGGAACGCAATGGCAGGCCAACACGATGCCGTATATCCTGCAGCGTCGCAACGAATTCCCCAAGGAAGTGCGCTACACGACCAAACCGATCATGATGGTCTACGCCATTGCCGCGCTGGAGCAAAAAGTTGAAACCCCAGCAGGTAAGTTTGAAGGCTGCATCAAAGTGGTGGGGGAAGCCAAGATCAGGCTGTATGTCGATGCTGCGTTCAATTGGCGCGAGATTCCGCTATTTAGCACGGAGTGGTACTGCCCTGGCGTGGGCCTGGTGCGTGTTGAACGGCTGGAAACCTCGCCTTCCAAGTTCATGCGCGGTGGCACGCAAACCCTGGATTTGGTGAGCTACAAATAGTTGCAAAATCGCGCCAACGGGCTTAGTCGGCCCTCGCTTCAACGGTCGCTTCTATCGTGGCTTGACTTGCCAAACGCGCGCGCCTGAAAGTTCCCATGGAGTGTCGCAAATTGCGATTAGTTTCATACCCCTAGGGCTAACCCGGATTTGGCAAATCCGTTGCAGTTCTATCCTTTGCGGCGCTGGAGATGTATTCAAGCACCTTCCGGTGACTGATGAACCCACAATTGAACCCTTCCGTAGGAGACAACACATGCGTAATTTTTTAACCCCGGTCGTTCTCGGCTTGGCACTGGGCGTCGCGTCCGGCGCTAGCGCTCAGAATTGGCCGGTTTATGGTGGTGATGCCGGCAATACCCGCTACAGCGAGTCAAAGCAAATCAACACCGGCAACGTCAACAAGCTCAAAGTGCAGTGGGCCTTGCAACTGGGCACCAATCGTTCGCAGGAATCCACTCCGATTCTGGTGGGTGACACGCTGTTTGTAACCTCCTCTTTTGGCCCCAAAAACACTTTCGCAGTCAACGCAAAAACCGGCGAAGTCAAGTGGACTTACCAGCCTGACGTGCCCAAGGGCATCGAACAATACGCCTGCTGCGATGTGAACAACCGTGGCGTCGCCCATGCAGGTGGCAAGATTTTTGTGGGCCGCCTGGACGCCCATGTCGTGGCTCTGGATGCCAAAACCGGCAAAGAACTCTGGAAAACCCAGATCATTGACCACACCGGCGGCTCCGTCATCACCTCGCCCCCTACCCTCGTCAAGAACCTGGTGATCACCGGCTTCGGCGGCGGTGAATACGGTGTGCGTGGCGCCTTGGTGGCACTGGATCAAACTACTGGCAAAGAAGTTTGGCGCACCCACACGGTGCCCATGGGTACTGAGCCTGGCGCCGACACCTGGAAAGGTGACTCCGGCAAAAATGGCGGCGCTGTGGCTTGGCACATCGGCTCGTATGACCCGAAGCTGAACCTGGTTTACTACGGCACCAGTAACCCGGCACCCTGGTCTGCTTCGGTACGCGGCAATGACAGCTCCGACATCGGCAAGTTCACCAATCTGTACTCGGCCTCTGTGCTGGCTTTGAACGCCGACACTGGCAAGATCACCTGGCACTACCAGTTCACCCCGCACGACGCATGGGACTATGACGGTGTCAACGAGTTGGTCTTTGCCGACCAAAAAGTCGACGGCAAAACCGTTCCCGTCATCATGCAAGCCAACCGCAATGGCTTCTTCTACGTGATCGACCGCGCCAATGGCAAGTTGATCTCGGCCAAGCAGTTCATTGAAGGTGTGAACTGGGCAACCGGCATCGACATGAAAACTGGCAGCCCCATCGAAACGGCTGGCAATGCGAAGCGCCCCGGCATGAAGCGCAAGGCATCTGACATTTGCCCGAACTTGATCGGCGGCAAAAACTGGCAGCCTATGAGCTACAGCAAACAAACGGGCTTGGTTTACATCCCGACGATGAACCTGTGTATGGACCTCGAAGGCATTCAGGCCGACTACAAACGTGGTGCGTTCTACCTGGGCGTGAACTTTGACCTCGGTAAAGTCGGTCCTGGCGGCCACATGGGCGGCGTGAAAGCCTGGAATCCTGTGACGCAAAAGGAAGTCTGGTTCAACAAACAAGACTTGCCTTTTAACGGCGGCATGATGACCACCGCTGGCGGCTTGCTCTTCCACGGTGATATCAAAGGCGTGTTCCGCGCAAGTGATGCCAAAACCGGCAAAGAGTTGTGGAAATTCAATGCGGGCTCCGGCATTTCGGCAGCCCCCATGACCTACACACTGGATGGCAAGCAGTATGTGGCAGTTGTCTCCGGCCGCACCCAGTCGATCCCAGCGTTCTTCGGCGCGCTCGGTGAGAAAATGGTGGCAGCCAGCCCAGAAGGTGGCACCTTGTACGTGTTTGCCCTGAACTGATCGCCATCGCTTAACTTGAGTCAACGCCGACCCCCTGGTTGGCGTTGATTTCGAGTGACCTCATTAAACCCGTGGCACCTTTCACGGGTTTTTAGTTTGTGAACCTGGATTTTGAATATGACTCGTCGTGGCTTTTTTGCAGCTGCTGTGTTCGCAATGACCTTGAATTCCGCAACTTTCGCAGCGGAGCCGTTGCGCGTGTGCGCCGACCCTGACAACTTGCCCTTCAGCAAATCCGAAGGCCCAGAGCGCGGGCTGTATATCGATTTGGCGGAGTTGGTCGCCAAAAAAATCAACGCTCAGCCAGTTCAATACACCTGGTGGTTGACCTATTACCAACGCCGTGCCTTGCGCAATACGGCCGGCGAATGCGACGCCGTCTTTGCCCTGCCAACCGACGCCGACTACCGCGCCCGTGGCTTGCAAAAGACCGCCGCCTTTCTGGATATGGGTTACGCGCTGGTCACGGCGCCTGGGTTTCAATTCGCGGGGGTGGACGACCTCAAAGGCAAACGCCTGGGTGTGCAGTTTCAGTCGAATCCGCAAATTCTCTTGTCACAACGCAGTGACATGACCTATTCCACCTTCAAACAATCCGAGGAGATTTTTGCTGCGCTCGCTAAAGGTGAGATCGATGCCGGCTTTCTGTGGGGTCCGGTGGCCGGATACGAAAACCAGCGTCAACATGGAGGTCGCTGGAAAGTCACCCCATTGACCGGTACCGATCTGTCCGGCCAGGTCTCGGTTGCCGTCCGGCGCGACAAAGCAGAGTTGCTGAAAGAAATAGACGTCGCCTTAGTGGCCTTGAAACCAGAAATCACGGCGCTGGCAAACAAATACGGCTTTCCTCTGGGTGCGCCGGTCAAACTCATGATCGCGGCAACTTCACCCGCAACCGCGATGGGCGTCGCAAGCGTGGTGCCACCCGTCAACCGCGTTCCGACGAATTTTTTGGTGTTGACTCAGGCCAAACCAGCAGATGACGCTGCCAAAACGGACAAACCCGCTGCAAAGCCCAAAGCACCCTCGGGCACCAATGCTGCTAAAGCCGGTGTTAACGCACAGGGTGCTGCCAAAGCAGCTACCGGTGGCGCAGCGATGCAAACCGCCGCCGCGCAGGCACCGGCCTTAAGCCCGGGCGCCCAACTAGGCCGCGTACGTTTTAACGACCAGTGCTCGCATTGCCACGGCACGGACGGTGCCAGCCCTATCCGTGAGCGGGACATTCGCCGCCTGAAGATGCGCTACGACGGGAAGTGGCGCGACGTGGCGGTCACGACCATTAAAAATGGCCGCAATGACCAAGGCATGCCGCCATGGAAAGACATCCTTAAAGAGCCCGACATCGAACAGCTGCTAAGTTTTATCGAAACCGTTCAGAAGTAGCGCCAAACAGCGGCCTCTCACCCGCTGATGCGCTATAACGATTTATGTTGAACGTCAAAAACATCGGCAAGCAATATGGCGAGCGCTGGGCCTTGCGGGACTTGAGTTTCAGCCTGCCGATGGGACAATTCTGCGCATTGCTCGGACCCAACGGTGCGGGCAAATCCACGCTGTTCCAGTTGCTCACAGGTCTGTTTGTGCCCGATGGGGGCGACATCCTGATTGACGGCATCGCCCTTCGTGAAAAACCCGCTCAAGCCTTGGCACGTATCGGCGTGGTGTTCCAGCAGCAGGCGCTTGATCTTGATTTGTCAGTGCGGCGCAACCTGATGTTTCACGCCGATTTGCATGGACTGGCACGCGCTGTGACGCGGCAGCGTTTGGAACTAGACTGTGCCGCGCTCGGTCTGGCGGGGGATCTTGACCGACCCTGCCGCGAGTTGTCTGGCGGCACAAAACGCAAGGTCGAGTTGGTGCGTGCCTTGTTGCACCGCCCCGGTTTGATCTTGATGGACGAAGCCACCGTAGGGCTGGACCCTAAATCACGCAAAGACATACTGGCGGCCGTTCGCCTGGACGTTCAAACCCGCCAAAGCACCGTGTTGTGGGCGACCCATTGGGTTGAAGAAGCTGCAGATGCCCATCATGTGATGATGCTGCACCAGGGCCAATTGGTTGCTGAAGGCAGCCCGGCAGCCGTCACTCAGGCCTTGGGCCATGCCACCCTGGAAGACGGATTTATTGCCCGGACGGCAACTTCCGCCGCCAATACAGCTGCACCCAAAACTGACAAACCAAAAAAATGAAAGGATGACGACCATGACCCAACTACGCACATCGTCGATCTTCGCCCTTGCACTGGTCTTTTCATGGGCCGCACTGGCCCAACCGGTGGCTCTGGTCTCCAGCGAAAAAGACAACACGCTGACCATTGTCAATCTCAAGGATCAAAAGGTCGACGGCACCATCGCTACTTGCAAGCGTCCGCGCCACGTACAGCTCACGCCTGACCGCAAGCAGGTGTTGGTCGCCTGTGCGGGTGACAACGAGGCGGATGTGATTGATGTGGCAACGCGCAAGTCAGTGGGCCGCATTCCATTGGGCGCTGACCCGGAGGCCTTTGACATTTCGCCTGATGGTAAAACCCTGTATGTCTCGAACGAAGATGAAGGCGAACTCAGTTTTGTCGATGTCGCCACCAAAAAAGTGCGCAAAGAAGTCAAGATCGGCAAAGAGCCCGAAGGCGTGAAGGTTTCACGCGATGGCAAAACCGTTTACGTCACTTCCGAAGTCGCCAGCATGGTGCATGTCGTGGACACAACGACCGGCAAAGTGGTGAAAAACATCGCGGTAGGCAAGCGTCCCCGTCGCATGGCACTCACGCCCGACGGCAGTGAGTTGTGGGTGACCAACGAGTTGGGTGCCAGTGTGAGCATCATTTCCACCAAAGACATGAAGGTCATCGCCACCGTGAAGTTTGCTGTGAAGGGCGCGCGGGCTGCTGACATCACACCCGTCGGCATCACCATGAGCCAGGACGGCAAACGCGCCTTTGTGGGTCTCGGCCGTGTCAACCACGTGGCGTTTGTCGACGTGGCCAAGCGCGAAGTGACGCAACAGGTCTTGGCGGGCAAGCGGGTATGGAACGTCCACCTGAACAAAGACGAGTCGCAGTTGTACACCATCAACGGGCTGTCAGACGACATGACGGTGATCGACATTGCCTCGGCCAAAGCCATCAAGACCATTCCCGTTGGACGTGTGCCCTACGGCGCGGTGGTGATCGACTGACTTGACGATGCGCCTTGCCCGCTTCATCAACCGGTTTGGCCATGGCGTTGCGGGCGCGTTGTTGATCGCGGCGGCGTGGGCTGCTTCGGCCCAGAGCACGAACTGGCAAGTGACACTGATTGAGCAGGCTGACAATCCGGCGCTCGATCGCACCCGACTGGAACGGGCTTATTTGGGTCATCCTGGCGGCTCAGCGCTGGATGGTGTGGCGGTGGCGCTGGACGAGGCGCAGTTTGAGCTGGATGCCGAGAAAGTCACCATCAAAGTCAAAGCAGAGTCGGTGGCGAATATCGACAACGCGAAAAGCGCTGCGCAAAAGGCCGAGAAGGCCGGAGCCCCGCTGTTGCTGGTCAATCTGCCCGCCGCCTGGGTGGCAGCAGTTGCCGCTGCCGTCAAGCTGCCGGTGCTGAATGTTGGCGCTGGCAGTGATGTACTTCGGGAAGCGAACTGCGCGGCGAATTTGTTCCATCTGGCGCCCAGTGAACGCATGCGAGCCGACGCCTTGGCACAAGCGCTGGTGGCGCGCAAATGGACGCAGGTCTTGGTGTTGCAAGGCGCAAGCCCCGACGACGCGCAGCGTGGCGCGGTAGCTCAAGCTGCCATGAAGCGTTATGGCTTGAAAACCGTGGCGGTGAAGCCTTTCAAACTTTCAACCGACCCGCGTGAGCGGGCGCTTGCCAACGTCACGCTGCTGACGGCCAACCTGGCCTATGACGTGGTGTGGGTGATCGACAGCGATGGCGAGTTTGCCCGCTCTGTGCCCTACAACACTGCCGCAGCACGGCCGGTGGTGGGTGATGCCGGTTGGGTGGCCAGCGCTTGGGCCTCGCAGTTTGAACGCTTTGGTGCGCCACAAGTGAGCCGTCGCTTTGCCAAAGCAACCAAACGCAGCATGACCGCGCACGACTGGGCGGCCTGGATGGGGGGCAAGGCGCTGGCTGCGGCCGCTTTGGCCGCGCCCAAAGGAGATGCCGCATCGGTACACAAGGCCCTGCTCGCCGCGAACCTCGATGGCTCCAAAGGCGTGGCGTTGCAGTTTCGCCCGTGGGACAGGCAATTGCGCCAGCCGATTCTGTTGACCGACGGCCAGGGCGTGCAAGGCGCGATGCCGCTGGAAGGTGTGTTGCACCCGCGCAATGCGCTAGACACCCTGGGAGCCGACGAGGCCGAGAAATTATGCAAAGTGAAGTCGTAAACCCGCCCAACGCCAATCCATCGGCAATGGCCCAGGCGCCATGGTTGGATCAAGTCGCCACATGAAACACCTGCTGCAGGCCTTATGGGCCATCGTCTCGCGTGAACTTTTCAAGTTTTCGCGGCAATACGGACGGCTGGCCTCGGCGCTGGTGCGTCCGCTCCTGTGGCTGGCCGTGTTTGCGGCCGGTTTTCGCAGCGTGTTTGGCGTCGCGATTGTGGAGCCCTATGACACCTACATCTCCTACGACGTCTACATCGTGCCGGGCCTGATCGGCATGGTGCTGCTTTTCAATGGCATGCAGTCAAGTTTGGCCATGGTGTATGACCGCGAGATGGGTCTGATGCGGCTCTTGCTCACGGCACCTTTGCCGCGCTGGTGGGTGCTGGCCAGCAAACTGGCCGCCACCACCGTGCTCTCGCTGTTGCAGGCGCTGGCCTTTGTGATCGTCGCCTGGCTGCTGGGCACTGAGCTGCCCTGGCTGGGTAAACACACGGGGCACATTCTCCTGGCCAGTGCCTCAGCGGCCTTGATGTTGGGCGCTTTAGGCCTGCTGCTGAGTGTTCATATCAAGCAACTCGAAAACTTTGCCGGCACCATGAATTTTGTGATTTTCCCCATGTATTTCATGTCGACGGCGCTCTACCCGCTTTGGAAACTCGAAGAATCCGGAGCCAACTGGGTTTACCAAATCGCGCGATTCAACCCCTTCACCCACGCGGTGGAGTGGATGCGTTTTGCGATTTATGACAAAGACCCCGGCACCGCGCCCTGGGTGGTGTTAGGCACTTTTGCGTTGTGTTTTGGCCTGGCCTGTTGGGGTTATGACCCGCAGCGCGGTTTTGGCCAACTCGCCAAACGCGGAGGCCCACCATGAAACGCCGCACCGCCCTGCTAGCCGCTGGTGCGAGCCTGCTCGGCGCACCCCAACTTCGAGCGCAAGGGCCATTTCCCAGCAGACCCATCACCTTGATCGTTCCCTGGCCTGCGGGTGGTGCGACCGACGTCACACTGCGCCTCTTGGCCGACATTGCCGGCAGACAGTTGGGCCAGCGTATGGTCATCGAAAACCGCCCCGGCGCTGGCGGCACGCTGGGCATGTCGATCCTGCAGCAGGCCGCGCCCGACGGCTACACGCTTTCGCAATTGCCGCAGCCTGCACTGCGCACCCCGCACGTGCAAAAGGTCAGCTGGGATCCGATTCGCGACACTACGCCGATCATCCAGATCAGTGGCGTCACCTTTGGCGTCGTTGTACCGGCCAACAGCCCGTTCCAGTCGTTTGACGATCTGCTGAAGTTCGCCGCCGCCAAACCGGGTGAGCTCACGGTGTCTACCAACGGCCTGGGCACCACGCCCCACCTTGTGATGGACGAAATTTTTGGACGCCGCAACCTGCGCTACATCCATGTGCCCTACAAAGGCACGTCCGAACAAATGCTCGCCGTGGCCTCCGGACAACTCATGGCGGGCGTGAACTCGAACGGTTTTGCGCCGTATGTCGATAGCGGCAAGCTACGCCTGCTGGTCACCTTCGGCGATCGCCGCTCGAATAAATGGGTGAATGTGCCCACACTCAGAGAACTCGGCCATGGCATCGTGGCGATGTCGCCCTATGGGCTGGTCGGACCGGCCGGCATGCCTGCGCCGATTGTTCAAGTGTTGCATGACGCCTTCAAACTCGCGCTGTTTGACGTACATCACGTCGCTGAGCTTGCCAAATACGAGCAGGAGCCTAACTATCTGGACTCTGCCGACTACGCCCGCGCGCTCAAAGACGCCTACGCCGCCGAGCGGCGCAACGCGGAACGCCTGGGGCAACTCCGTGTGCCGTGATTTGTTTCGTGTGAATTGCTATAATTATTATAGCTATATATGCATGTAATACGAGACCTAATACCTGATTTGACGCATATTTTCGTCAAAACCAGATAAATTGACATACCTATTAACACCCATGTTAATAGGTGATCTACCCAGATCCATTCCCGCTCTTCCGGGTTCAATTTCCGATCGCGCTCAGCCTGCGCTTACGTTTTCTCACGATAAACGCGCTGAAACCGTAGCGTTTGCGGGCCGTTTGCCGGATGATCCTACTGTCATTCCGCTTCGGAGCCAGGCTTTGTTCGCTCAACCCGCATTAGTGCCCCATTCTGTTGCCGCAACCGATCTCGCGGGCAGGGCCCTGCCCGCCTTGCCCCCGATGAGAAAAGCCACCGCTGTGATGTGTTTCGCCGCGCAGGCGCTGCTCCTGGCCGCTTGTGGCGGAGGCTCTTCGGCCAATCCAGGTACTTCTGCAGGCACTTTGGCGCCCGTCCAGCAGCCGACCACGGCGTCTGTCTCCCTGCCTGCGTTGGCACTCTTGCCCTCTGCGTCGGCTCCGGCGCCCGCACCCGGACCGCCGCCCAAGGCGAGTTTGCTTACCAACGGCTTGTCAAGCCCGTGGGGTCTGGCATTTTTGCCCGATGGTCGCATGCTGGTCACCCAAAAATCAGGCTCGATGGTGATCCTCAGCAGTTCGGGCAGCGCCATTTCTGCACCGTTCAGCCCAGGCTTGCCCAACCTGGTCTCTGCGGGTCAGGGTGGCTTGATGGATGTTGCGCTGGATCCTGATTTCCATATCACCACCAACCCGCGCATCTACTGGGCATTTTCAGAATCTGGCGCGGGCGGCTCCGGCACCGCCGTGGCGCGCGGCGACCTGATGGCCAACCCGGCAAACCTGGCCGCCCCGACCATTCAAAACGCGCAGGTCATTTACCGTCAAACGCCCAAAGTTGGCGGCAATGGTCACTTTGGCGCGCGCCTGGTGTTTCGCATGGACAAGACCCTGCTGGTGACACTAGGCGACCGCCAGCGCGACGACCCGGCGAGTCCCGGACTCAACCACGCACAAAACCTGGCGACTACCTTGGGCAAAGTCATTCGCATCAACCGCGACGGCAGTGTGCCCACGGGCAACCCCAGCTTTGCCGTGGGCGGCGCGTTGCCGGAAATCTGGAGTTACGGTCACCGCAACCCACAAGGCGCGGCGCTGAAAACCGGCACTGACGACCTTTGGTTGACCGAACACGGCCCCTTGGGCGGCGACGAGCTCAATCGCGTGTTATCGGGTCGCAACTACGGCTGGCCGCTCAAGAGTTATGGCTGCCCCTACGGCGCAGGGATCAATACGGTGGCCTGCCGCCCTGGCGGCGGCACCCATGCACCCGGCTTCGAAGAGCCCAAAACCTACTGGTTGCCGACGTCAACAGCGCCCTCCGGTTTGATTTTTTACAGCGGCAACCGTTTTGATGACCTGGGCTGGCAGGGCAATATTTTCGCGGGTGGACTGGCAGGTTCGACTTTATGGCGGATCGTGCTCAATGGCGACAACGTGACACTGAAGGAAGAAGTCGCCGTTGTCAAAGCCCTGGGGCAGCGCATTCGGGTCGTCAAACAAGGCCCGGATGGCTGGATTTATCTTTTGTCGGATGGTGGGCAACTGATTCGCCTGGAGCGGTGAATCCATTTCCAAGTCATGCGTGCACGTCCTTGCGCTTCTTGGCTGTGCCCAAGCACTGTTTTCGTCGGCCCACCTATTTCACGAATGATTTTGAAATGGAATCGGGCAAGTGGATCCGCATTCAGGCTGCAATCAACGGCCGAAGCCCGGCGCTCATCTGCAAACGTCCCTGTTTATCGACCGTGAGGACATCGACCTGCCACTGGCGCGCCAGTTGAAGGGCATCGCGCGCGCTGCCCATGAACATCACCTTGGTCAAAGCATCGGCCAAGGCACAGTGGGGCGCCAGCACTGTGACCGACGCCAGGGCCGTTGGTGAAAAACCGGTGCGTGGGTTGAACACGTGATGATGCCGGTCGTTGGCCGCAAATCTGTAAAAAGCGTCGCTCGATGTCGCGATGGCCCGTCCATCGGCGTGAAGGGTCGCCAAAAGAGACGCTGCACGCGGGCTCTGCACACCGATACGCCAGGGCGTCGCCTCGGGGCTTTGCCCCAAGGAGCTCCACTCACCTGCATCAATCAACGCGTGTTCGATGCCCTGGGTTTGCAGCGCCGCCCGGGCCAGGTCACTTGCAAATCCCTGCGCGATGCCGTTCAGGGTGACGCCCATGCCAGGGTTTTTGAACGCAATCCGCTCGGCGCTGATGTCCAGGCCCAGCCAGCCCACGCGCGAAAGCGCTTGGCGCAACGTGTCTGCGCTGGGTAATCGACCTTGCAGCTTGGCCTGTTGCCAGACTTCCCACAGCGGCTGCACCGTCACGTCAAAACTGCCCTGGCTTTTGGCGGAGACCTGTTTGGCAAGCTGCAAGAGTTTGACAAAATCCGGGTGTGGCCGCAGCAGAACACCTTCGCGGTTGAGCTGGCTTACCGCGCTGTGCGGATCAAACAGGCTGAACTGCGCCTCGACGTGGCGGATGGCGGCGACGGCAGCGTCCAGCCCTTTTTCGAGCTGAGCGGGCGATGTATGGGCAGCGCGCAAATGAAGGTGCGTACCCAGGCCCTGCAAAGCGCGCTCGCGCCAATGGAGTTGAGGGTTAGCTGAATCGGCATGGTTGCGAACATGACCCGCCTGGGCAGCGTTGGCGAGCGGATTTGACAACATCCATCCGCACAGGCCTCCCAGCGACACCCTTAAGGCTTGGCGCCTCATCTCGAAGCCAGCGCTAACTTCAAACATTTGCAACCTCAGCTTGGATTGGGATGACACGCTTCGGCATTGTTGATGCAGCCAGGGCCTTACGTTCGCGAATCAGCGGCAGGCAGCGCTGGTCGTCCTGGTAGTCGGTCACGCAATCGAGGCACTGGAAACACTCGTCGTAATCGATCTTTCCGCTGGGTGCGATGGCCTGGTAGCCGCAACCATGGCGGCAGGATTGGCAGGGTGTGCCGCATTCGGCGCGGCGCGGAATCCACTTCCACAGCCGCAATTTGCCCATGATGGCCAGGGCCGCGCCCAATGGGCAGATGTAGCGGCAGTAGCCGCGGTACACCAAGAGGCTCAGGCCCAAGCAGGCCAAGGCCCAGACCACATACGGCCATTCGCGCTGAAAGCCCATGCTGATCGACGTCTTGAACGGCTCGATTTCGACCAGTTTGTCGGTCCACGGGCTGGCCACCGCAACCGAAGTGGCAATGGCACCGAGCACCAAATATTTAAACCACTTTAAGGCCGCGTCAATCTTGCGGTGAAACTGCTGTGGCTTGATGCGCAGCAATTTCGCCAGCGTATTGAGCAGCTCCTGAAACGCACCAAACGGGCACAACCAGCCGCAAAAAGTACCGCGCCCCCACACCAGCAAGGTTACGCCAACAAAGGCCCACAACACAATTGCCATCGGGTCGTTCAGCAAGAACTCGCCACTTTGGCCGTCCCGCCAAGCACCCGTCAATGCGGTGAGATTGACAATGGTGAGCTGCCCCTGCGCCCACCAGCCGACAAATCCCAATGTAAAAACCAGATACGCCACCCGATACGTCGTCAAGCGCTTGGCTGTGGCTGAAATCCAGCGCTGAGCCACCAAGGCAGCGGTCAACACGCCCAGGCCCATCAGCAGCAGCACAAGATCGACCTTGCGTTGCTCCCAAATGCGCCACCAGGGTGGCGTTTCGCGCACCGGCTGCCATTTGCTCAAGTCGGGGATGATGATGGGATGGGTCCACTGTTGCTCGACTAACAGCTGGCCCGCTTCTGCCTTGGCGCGTGACAGATTGAACTCCAGCGTGACGGGTTTGGCCAGATCAAAACCGGCACCCGATGCCATTGCAAACAGCCGCATCTGCGCGCCACTGCCCACACCCGAACGTTGCCCGCTCATACGCAGTCCGTGGGTATAGGGCAGCGCCTTCACGTCGAAGCGCTTGCCATCTTGTAGCGCCACGAGCCGAGTCACCCGGCCACCAGGGAAGTCTTGGCTGCCAACCAGCGGATAACGGCTGCTATCCAAAATGCCAATGACGCCGATGCCGGCCTCCCGCAACGCTCGTACTTCGCGCCAGCCGGGGGCATCCAGCACATTGCGGCCGACCTGCGGTAACCCTGGCAACATCACCATCATGTCCAGCGTCTGGCCGTTGGGCTGCAAGCGCGCTTCGGCGTCTTGTCCTTCGGCCGCAGTCCCGGCAAAACGTGCTTGCACCTCGCGGTTGGTGCGGCTCACGGGTTGCACAAGTTTGGCCACCACGAGTTGATTGAAGCCCATGCGCTCGTACACGTCGTCGCGGCCTTTTGGTTCCGCCGCGCGGGCTTTGGTGTTGGGGTCGTCCAGCCTTGCGTAAGCCACTTGGGCTGCCGCTTCCATGATGGTGCGATCCATCGCCATCGCCGACACTGTTCCGGCCGACACGCCATGTAGCGTGGCTTTCTGATCGTCAAACTCGCGTTTGGCTTTGGGTGTCAGCACCTGAATCTGGTGCTGCATCGTCAGGTCTTTGTATTGCGCCGCAAAGTCAGCCAAGAGTTGGTTGCGCGACTTTTCCTGAAAAATCGGCTCATTGTGGCTAAGCAAACGAATGTCCAGGTATTTGCCCGCCTTGTTCATCATCACCAGGATGTTGATGGGTTTGCCGCCGTAACCCGCGACGGGCTCGATATCGATGGTTTCAAAGACATAAACATGTAGGGCGTTGTAACCTTCTGCCGTCTGGCCACGGTGGTAGACCGGCCACACTGGCAAGGCTGTCAGGCGTTCGCCAACCGTGTAACTTTCGCCAAACTCGGTTTGCAGTTGGGCGCGGGTCAGGGTTCCTGCCTGCGCGATGGGTAAGGCAAAAAGGAGAACCGCAAACAGGCGCAGCAGCCAAAATAACTTACCCCCCTCGGAAACGCGAGTGCGGATCGTCGACGGCTGGGGGGATCTGTAAAAAGGCAAGGCGATACACATGGCTGAAAACATTCTGGCACGCCCCACCTCCGCCAACGACTTGGCAGTGTGCAGACTTGAGAATTTCGCGCCTTGGGGTAGCCCGGATTAACCCTAGGGATGCTCTGCATAACTCCTCGCGGCGTGTGATAGCACGGACTCGGGCGGTCTGCAGCGTTGCATTTCTTGCCAATAGCTGCGGCTATTGGCGGCAAAACGCGCCTTGCAGCCCATCCCGATCCGCACTACACCCTCTCGCGTAGAGTTATGCAGAGCATCCCTAGGAGCCGGGCAGCAGAAGGACTTCGAGGAAAAATTTACGCCCTTGCACCAAAAATCGCCGTGCCCACCCGAACCATGGAGCTGCCGCATTGCGTCGCCGCTTCCATGTCACCCGTCATGCCCATGGAAAGTATGTCGAAGCGGCTGCTAGTTGCGGCGTCGAGAAAAAGGTCAGGCATTGACTTGATATGGTCAAACAAAGATTTGGCTCTCGCCAAAACAGCACGTGACGCTTCAAAGTCAAGCGCAGGTTCTGGAATAAACATGAGGCCCCGCAATTGCAGACGAGGCAAGCGCAGCACCTGTTTGGCCAATTCGGCCACATCTTCCACTGCTACGCCGGATTTGTTGGGACCCCCGTCAATGTTGACCTGAATACACACCTGCAAGGGCGGCAGGTCTGCGGGGCGTCGGTCTGACAGGCGCTGGGCAGTCTTCAGTCGATCCAGGCTTTGCACCCAGTCAAAATTCTCTGCCACCACCCTGGTTTTGTTGCTTTGCACTGGACCAATGCAATGCCATTCCAGGTGCAAATGGCGCAATGCCGAAATTTTTTCGATGGCTTCCTGAATATAGTTTTCGCCAAATGCCCGCTGGCCAGCGTCAGCCGCTTGCTGCACTGCGCTTGCATCAAAGGTCTTGGAGACAGCCAGCAAGGTCACCTCAGCTGGATCTCGACCATGGGCTTGGCAGGCTGTGGCAATTCGCTCACGCACCCTCTGGAGATTGTCGGCAATCGTGGTCATAATTGGGCAAAGAATAGCAAACCACCGAGGACTTACGTGGACATTACCCAATTATTGGCTTTCAGCGTCAAAAACAAGGCGTCTGACCTTCACTTGTCTGCCGGCCTGCCGCCGATGATCCGGGTGCATGGTGACGTGCGCCGCATCAACGTGGAAGCGCTGGACCATAAATCCGTCCACGCCATGGTGTACGACATCATGAACGACACCCAGCGCAAGAACTACGAAGAGTTCCTGGAGATCGATTTTTCATTCGAAATTGAAGGGTTGGCGCGGTTTCGCGTCAACGCGTTCAACCATGAACGCGGCGCGGGTGCAGTGTTCCGGACCATTCCCAGCAAAATTTTGTCGCTGGAGCAACTCAACGCGCCGAAGATTTTTGCCGACCTGGCCTTGAAGCCACGCGGCATGGTGCTGGTGACCGGGCCCACTGGGTCAGGAAAATCGACCACCCTGGCGGCCATGGTCAACTACTTGAATGAGACTGAGTTTGGCCACATTCTGACGGTGGAAGACCCCATCGAATTTGTCCACGAGTCCAAAAAATGCCTGGTCAACCAGCGCGAAGTAGGACCCCACACCCTGAGTTTTGCCGCAGCGTTGAAATCCGCACTACGTGAAGACCCCGACTGCATTTTGGTCGGCGAAATGCGCGATCTGGAAACCATTCGGTTGGCGATGACGGCAGCTGAAACCGGCCACCTGGTGTTCGGCACCCTGCACACCTCCAGCGCCGCCAAAACGATTGACCGCATCATTGACGTGTTCCCGGCGGATGAAAAGGAAATGGTCCGCGCCATGTTGTCAGAGTCACTGCAAGCAGTAATTTCGCAAACACTCTGCAAAACCAAAGACGGCCAGGGCCGCGTGGCGGCGCACGAGATCATGCTGGGCACCAGCGCCATCCGTAACTTGATACGCGAGGCTAAAGTCGCGCAGATGTATTCAAGTATTCAAACCGGCAACAGCGTGGGCATGCAAACGCTGGATCAAAATCTGACCGATCTGGTCAAACGCAATATCATCAGCCCGGCGGAGGCGCGCGGCAAAGCCAAGATTCCAGATAACTTCCCTGGCTGAAAACCTTCACCTCAATCACATTAAGCTATGCACCGAAGTGTCACCTCACGGAGCAAAACATGACTGGACTATTTGGCCGCAAGGTCCGCGATGCCGAATCAAACAACGGCGAGGAAGCTTCTGAGTCCTTGCTGTTTTCGACCGCATTTGCCGGCTTGGGACTGGAACCCTCCCTTTTGGTGCCGTGGGAAGCGCGTGCAGTTGAGGTCGACGCCAAACGCGTCAACTCAGAGCGGGGCGGCCGACTTTTGCAGGAAGTCTGGGCCAACGACAAATACATGAACCAGTTGGATCAGGTTTCCATCGGCAGCCTGACACGGTTTTTTGACTTCGCCCATGTTGCCAGCAACCGCGATGTCATACGCCAGGATGAATACGGCAACTTCATGATCGTGCTCTTGACGGGCACGATTGCCGTCGATCGCGTACAGCCTTGGGGCGAACGCCTTCGCCTGGCTGAGACCCGGGCGGGCGAGATATTGGGTGAAATGTCCCTTTTGGACAGCGGCATCCGCTTTTCGACGTGCACCTCACTGAGCGAATGTGAAATGGCAGTGCTAAGTGCTGAGGGCATGGACGAGATGATGGATGCCGACCCAAAGCTGGCCGCCAGCCTCGTGGCCTTGTTGGCGCGCAAATTGTCCTTGCGGCTGCGAGTTGTTAGCGCGCGTTTGAGTGACACCAAACCCACTGAGCCGAAGTAATTGTGCGAGAGCCGAATCGTCACATTGAAATTGGGGAGTAAATCAACTCATGGAACGCGATCAAGCCACAAAATTTATCAATGACCTTTTGAAGTTGATGGTCAGCCGCTCCGGCTCAGACCTCTTCATCACGGGCGATTTTCCGCCCGCCATCAAGGTCGATGGAAAAGTAACCAAGGTTTCGCCGCAACCGCTCAACGGTGCTCATACGATGGCGCTCGCACGCAGCGTGATGAACGACAAACAGGTCGCCGAGTTCGAGCGCACCAAAGAATGCAACTTTGCCATTTCGCCGCCCAATGTCGGTCGTTTCCGCGTGAATGCCTTTATTCAGCAAGGCAAAGTTGGCATGGTGATGCGAGTGATTCCCGCCGTCCTGCCCACCATTGATGGATTGGGCGTACCTCAGGTGCTCAAAGAAGTGGTGATGGCCAAACGTGGGCTGTGCATCATGGTGGGCGCCACAGGCTCAGGAAAATCGACGACGCTGGCCGCCATGGTCGATTGGCGCAACGAAAACTCCTTTGGCCACATCATCACCATTGAAGACCCGGTGGAGTTTGTCCACATGCATAAAAACTGCGTGGTCACACAGCGCGAAGTGGGACTGGACACCGATAGCTGGGAAATTGCGCTCAAAAACACCTTGCGCCAAGCGCCTGACGTTATTTTGATGGGCGAGATCCGTGACCGAGAGACCATGGAGCATGCCGTCGCGTTCGCCGAAACCGGTCATTTGTGCCTCGCCACACTGCATGCCAACAGCGCCAACCAGGCGCTAGACCGAATCATCAACTTCTTCCCGGAAGAGCGGCGTGCGCAGTTACTGATGGATTTGTCGCTCAACCTCAAAGCCCTGGTGTCGCAACGCCTCATCCCCAAACAAGACGGCAAGGGCCGCTCTGCGGCGGTGGAGATTTTGCTCAACACGCCGCTCATCTCGGACTTGATCTTCAAAGGCGACGTGTCGGAAATCAAGGAGATCATGAAGAAAAGCCGCAACCTGGGCATGCAGACTTTTGACCAGGCCCTGTTTGACGCCTATGAGGCCAACGTCATCAGTTACGAAGACGCGTTGCGCAATGCTGACTCGCTCAATGACCTTCGCTTGCAAATTAAACTCAATAGCGCGCGGGGCAAATCGCAAGACTTGAGCGCGGGCACCGAGAATTTCGCGATCGTCTAAATCACGCTGGTGGATTTGGACGGTCTTGGCTGCCCCGCCCTTGCGTCGGGCGCAATGGCCAGTTAAATCCGTCTATATATTTCGGATTTTCCCGATTCAACTTCTTCTAAGCCTTCCGCATTTACCTCTCCAACCACTTTCATCCACTTTTAAACATGTCAAATATCAATCCAAAAACCTACGAATCCAGTCCTTCACGAAAAGTTGCTTTTTTGGGCTTGGGCGTGATGGGATATCCGATGGCGGGTCATTTGGCCCGCGCGGGGCATCAGGTCACCGTCTATAACCGTTCTGCGGCCAAAGCTGCGGCTTGGTGTGCAGAGTTTGCCGGTCATCGTCATGCACCGTCCCCTCGCGAAGCAACGCAGGGCGCTGATATTGTTTTTTGCTGTGTTGGCAATGACGCTGACCTGCGCAGCGTTGTCCTGGGAGCCGATGGTGCATTGGCCGGCATGAAGGCGGGCACGGTATTTGTCGACCACACCACCGCGTCAGCCGACGTGGCGCGCGAACTTTCGGCCATCGCATTGAAGACGGGCATCCAGTTTATTGATGCCCCAGTCTCCGGTGGACAGGGCGGCGCGCAAAACGGATTGCTGACGGTTATGTGCGGCGGCGATTCGGCGGCGTTTGAGTCTGTCAAACCGACCGCCATGGCGTTCGCACGCGCCGTCGCACTGCTGGGTGCCAGCGGCGCAGGGCAACTCGCCAAAATGGTCAATCAGATTTGTATTGGTGGCTTAGTGCAAGGTTTGAGTGAAGCCATCGCCTTTGGCCAGCGCGCTGGCTTGGACATGAACCAGGTGCTGGACGTGATCGGCAAAGGCGCAGCGCAAAGCTGGCAAATGGACAACCGGGGCAAAACCATGGTGGCCGGCAAGTTTGACTTTGGATTCGCCGTTGACTGGATGCGCAAAGACCTTGGCCTGGTGCTGGATGAAGCCAAGCGAAACGGCGCCAAATTGCCGGTGACCGCCTTGGTGGATCAGTTTTATGCCGATGTCCAGGAGATGGGCGGCCAGCGTTGGGACACCTCCAGCCTGATCAAACGCTTGAAGTAAGGCCGACGAACCCCAAGGCGCCGCTTCGTTTCAGCTTGCTGGGTCTCAGAGCAGGAGCTGTGTTTAGCTTCTTGGCTGTTCTAGTAGTTGGGGCGGCGGCAACATCCGTTTGAGTTCATCCTCACTGATGATCTCGATGATGCGCACAAGTCGCTGCACACCCACTACGCCACGGGCAATTTCAGTGGCGCGATCCGCTTCGCGCTGGGTCACTCGGCCCATCAGGTAGGTGGTGCCGCGCTCTGTAACGACTTTGAAGGCGTTGGCGTATAAATCTTTGGCATCGACGAGGCCGGCTTTGACTTTTCCGGTCACGAGGGAATCCGAGGAGCGCTGCGGCAGCGTGGAATTGCCCAGCACGCCCAATTCGTTGACGATGGAGCGTACGTTTTCTACTTTGGCGACAGTTTGCTCGACCAACTGTTTGTCTTGCGCAGTCGGCACTTCACCCGTTAACAATACCTGGCGGTTGTAACTCGCAATGTTCACATGCGCGCGTTCCCCGAGCGCCTCACGCAGTCGCGCGGCCGAACGCAATTCGATACCTTCGTCTTCAAGCTGCGCGCCAGAAGTACGTCGATCCGTCGCCACCAAGACTGAACCCACGGCTGCCCCACCCAGAACCAGTGGCACCAAAGGAATACAGGCGCTTAACTGGCCCGCCAAAATCAGCACAGCGGTTATTGCAAGCCACGTCGGGCGCTGGCTATGACGCAGAATCAATTCGTTTTTCATCCGGCAGTTTCCTGTTCACCCAACAATTGATTGTCGACCGCATCGCATAGGCAATGGATCACCAAAAGATGCACTTCCTGGATGCGACAGGTCCGCTCGTGTGGCACACACACCTGCACATCGGTGTCTCGCAAGGCCTGGGCCATTTTCCCGCCATTGCGGCCCGTCAGCGCCACTACGGTCATTTCGCGCTCGTGCGCAGCTTCAATGGCGGCCAGCACATTGGCCGAGTTACCGCTGGTTGAAATGGCCAAAAGCACATCACCTGGCGAACCCAAAGCTCGCACCTGTTTGGAGAACACCACGCTGAAGTCGTAGTCATTCGCGATGGCGGACAGAATTGAGCTATCAGTCGTCAGCGCGATGGCCCCCAATTCCGGGCGCTCACGTTCAAAACGGCCTACAAATTCAGCCGCGAAATGCTGCGCATCAGCAGCAGAACCGCCATTGCCGCAGGCCAACACCTTGCCGCCACTGGTCACGCTTGCCAAAATAGCCTGCACCGCCGCTGCGATGGGTTTGCTCAAAATTTGCGCGGACTGGTATTTCAGGTCGGCGCTGTCAATGAAGTGTTGTTGAATCCGTTGTTCAAGCATGGCTGGATGATAACCGCGCGGCCTGTATCGACCTGCAACTGGGTTTATGGAGAAAGGCGCTTCTGGCCCAAACTTCGACGCCGCTTTCTTGCTGGATAGTTTGCCGATCACTACGATCAACTGGCATCGAATGCGCCCTTCAACCAACCCACTTCGCCCGCCTCAACGGTCACCACATCGAATCGGCAGGGCGGCGGGCTGGCCAGTCGCATCAGATACACCCGTGCTGCAAACACGATACGCCGCTGTTTGGTGAAACTGACGCTTGCAGCCGCGCCGCCGTGGCTTGCTGTGGCGCGTTTCCTGACCTCGACAAAGACGTGTGTACCGTCCGGCTCGCGCATGATCAGGTCAATTTCGCCACCACCGCGCCCGGGCGTTCGATAATTGCGCTGTATCAGCCGCAATCCGGCGCGCTGCAAGTGACGCAACGCAACCTCTTCTCCCGCATCTCCAGACTGTTTGGTCGTGGGTGCGGCGGCGGGGTTGGTACGTTTCAACGGCGTCACTGGCGTTTTGGGCTCAAATGGCTTTTTTGAAATAGGGAACATGGTGAGTTCTATCAACGCCTACACATCGGCACTACAGGCGGCAAAAGAAGCTGCTGCCTCCCAGCATTATCCGCAGGGTGCGTTGTATGTGGTCGCCACGCCCATCGGCAACCTGGCCGACATCAGCCTGCGTGCCTTGTATGTGCTGGGCTTGGCCGACACTATCGCCTGTGAAGACACGCGCCATTCACTGACGATGTTGCGCGCTTATGGCATCGATAAATCCCCGGCGCAGTTGCTGACGGTGCATCAACACAATGAAGCTGAAGCCGCCAGCGAAGTGCTCGCCCGCCTGCACCAGGGGCAGCGCGTGGCTTATGTGAGTGACGCGGGCACCCCCGGCGTAAGTGACCCCGGCGCGCGCCTGGCAGCGGCCGTGCGTGGCGCGGGCCTACGCATACTGCCCCTGCCCGGCCCCAGCAGCGTAACAAGTTTACTTAGCGCGGCGGGCGTGGTCAGTGACAGCGCTGAAAATCAAGGTTTCGTATTTGCCGGGTTTTTGCCACCCAAGGCTACTGAGCGTGCGGTTTTTGTCCAATCGCTAGCCAATGAACGCCGCTGCGTGATCTTGCTTGAAGCGCCGCACCGGATTGAAGCGGCTGCCTTGGCGCTGGCGCAATTGAACGACCGCCACATCACCCTTGGGCGTGAACTGACCAAACAGTTTGAAGAAATCGTGACGCTGGCTGCGCGTGACTTACCTGCCTGGCTTGAAGCTGATACCAACCGCCTGCGTGGCGAGTTCGCGCTGATTATTCATCCCGCAGAAAAAGCGGCGTCGGCCACCAAAGACTTGCGGGTGCTGAAGTTGCTGCTGGCGGAGCTTCCGCTGAAAACCGCCGTGCGTCTGGCCGCAGAAATCACCGGAGACGCAAAAAACGTTTTGTACGACGAAGCCTTGGCTCTAAAAAAAGAAATGCCGTAAATGCCACGTCACACCGTTTGGCATCATGCTGCGTCTTGCACCTTGTTGGGCCCCATATAGCCAAAAAGATAAGCCGCCACTTTGCGCATCTGGATTTCTTCTGAACCTTCCGTGATGCGGTAACGCCGGTGGTGGCGGTAGATGTGCTCAAAGGGTTTGTGGCGTGAATACCCGATACCGCCGTGTACTTGCATGGCGTGGTCAGCCGCTTCACAACACAAGCGGTTGGCCCAGTAGTTGCACATGGAGACTTTGTCGGACAAATACTTCTCAATATCCGGCTTGGGCATTTGATCCATCTCCCAGGCAGTTTTGCGGATTAGCAAGCGCAACATCTCGACCTGCGTGGCCAACTCGACCAGCGGAAACTGAATGCCTTGGCTTTTCGCCAATGCTTCACCGAAAGGTTTGCGCTTACGGGCGTAGGCCACACTTTCGCGGATGCAATAGTCTGCAGCGCCCAGGCTGGAGGCCGCCTGGCGGATGCGGTTTTCATGCACGAAGTGTTGCGCTACCGCCAGGCCATTGCCCTCAGAACCCAGGATGCTGGCGTTTGCTACCCACACCGCGTTAAAACTCACCCGCGGGTGATCGGTCGGCATATTGAAGGTCCACAGATACTCCTCGATCTTCACACCCGGTGCATTGGCGGGCACCATGAAGGCCGTGATGCCTTTGGCCGCGCCGTCTTTGCCGCTGGTGCGCGCAAACAACATGCAATGCGTGGCCGTGTGCATGCCCGTCGTCCACATTTTTTCACCCTGGATAAGCCAGCCTTGGACGCCGTCGCGTGTTTCTGGCATTGCGCGAGTTTCCATGTGCGTGGCGTCTGACCCGTGCGCTGCCTCCGTCAATCCAAAGGTGATGCGGCGTGTGGATTGCAAGGTGCCGTTGATAAATTCCTGTTGCTGCGCCGGTGTGCCGAAGTCGCGCATGGCCAGCACGATCGGAAAATTGGCGACGATGGAGTGTTCGTTTTGCAGATCGTTGTGCAGGCCCAAACCCTGGGCGGCAAAATGCTCGCGTATGACCGCCATCCACAAATGGGAGCCATCACGTCCCCCGTATTCTTTGGGCAGGGCAAACCGCAAATGCCCGGCACGGTCTGAGCGCGCCCGCGCTTCAGCGAGCAAAGCCTCCCACTCGGGGCGCGGCAAACCGCCGTTGTCGAAGTCAGTGCGGGCCCATTCGCGCCGATGGTCAAAATATCGCTCGTTGTCATCTTGCGCTTGCAAGGGCTTGATGTCGCGTTCAATAAACGCATCCAGCTCAGCCAGATAAGTGACTAGATCCGCAGGCAAATTGAAATCCATCTCAGCTTCCTTTTGACTTCGGTTGCATCGCCAGCGCATGGCGGTAACTCTCGTAACCGGGCTGATCCACCGCAACTTTGGCCAAGGTGGTGGCCCAGAGGTGTTCGGCCAAACCGGAGGTGTCTAGTGTGATGGTATCTGCAGCAATGCGCGCGCACAGATCGGCATTGAGCGCCTCCAGACTACCGCTGCGACCCAGCAGATGGGCCAAACGACGCGCTTCATCGGCGTCTGCCGAAGGAGACTGCTTCAACTCGCGCTGAACGATGCCCAACACATTGGCTGCCACGCGCGCGTGAAACGCTGTCTGGCCTGTCAGTTGCGGCATGGCCTCAGACTGCAAGAAGTCGATCACGCCCTGCAACAGGTCTGTTTGGCTGGGGTGTTCACGCATGGCCTGGCTCCAGCGGGGGTGCCAGGAGCATCATGAGATCGACCTCGGTTTCAGATGAACGCCGACCGATGGCCGCTCGCTCAACGGTACGGCGGCTGCCGTTGGTAAAACCCTGCGCCAACAGTTGGCACATGAGGCCCCACTTCAGCGTGCCCAGCATTTCCCAAAATTTGGCGTGCTCCTGGTTCACCTTTTTCCCACCATAGTCTTCATAAGCCATGTACAAATCTTCCCGCAGGCCGAAGCCACCCACTGGCAAATCAAGCTGCCCAAAACGCCAAGACGCCACGCAAATCCAGCCCAAGTCTTCCATCGGATCGCCCAGGTGGGCCAACTCCCAGTCCAGTACGGCATGAATGCCTTGGGGACCAATAATCAGGTTGCCATTGCGAAAATCACCATGCACCAAAGTCAATTGCGCAGGTTCTGGTGGCAAGTGGTGGTGCAGCCAGCGCAATGCCAATTCAAATACAGGGCGGGCCTGCCCCAAGCCCTGGTAGACGCTGCGGTAATGGGCCAGTTCCACACACGCAGGGGCCCTACGCAAAGGTGGCAAACTTTGGACATCGATTCCATGGATTTGTGCCAGGCACTTGCCACACTGCGCCGCCAGCAGTGGGCGCACGGCGGCAAATTGAGCATCGCGCAATATTTTGCGGGCCAGTGTTTCACCTGCGATGCGATTCATGATGTAGCCTGTGCCCAACCCGTCTTGCGGGCGTAGCGCGTAATTCACCCTAGGCACAGGCACCGAGGCGGCATGCGCCAGCGCCAAAAGCTTCACCTCCTTGGCCATGCCCACAGTGGCTGACATTTGATCGCCCGCAGAAACTCCAGCCCGGCGCAGGATGCAAGGCATGTTGCCGCTCGCGTGTACGGCATCAAACGACCAGGTCTCCTGGCTAGCGCCACCCGAGAGCGCCCGCACATCGGCCAGGCCCGTGGCCTGCGGCGCAAATTCGCCCAGCAGCTTGAGCAACCTGGTTTCAACCAAGTTGGCGGTCGTGTCCATAGATGTTCGGTGTAGGCGTTGTGGCCCAACGCATGTTAATCGCGGCTCACATATTCGTGAACTCGCCCTGCGGCAAAATGCAGCGAAGCGGGTTGACTTCAGGGGTGACCACATCTATTAACATGGGAGTTAATTATAGAGCTTGAAAACGACACCCCAGCGAGGTTTTATGAAAATATGGCAGCTAGGTCTCGTATTATATGCTTGTACAGCTATTATTATTATAGCATACACTTTTAGAAAAATTTTTCCAAAATGTGCCGGCATTGACTTTGGGCCTGGTACTTGCTCAGTAAGCTGACGTTGTTCGCGGGCTTTCAGGAACCCGCCGTCGCTGCCACTTGGCGGAAGTAACGCCGTACCACATGCTCTGCCACACAGGCAGGCCGCTCCAGGCCTTCGATCTCGAAACTGATGCTCCAGGTCATCTGAATGCCATTGTCAATGACTTCGAGTTTGGCGAGTACAAAACGTCCTCGCACACGGCTGCCGGCGCGCACGGGGTGGGTAAAACGTACTTTGTTGAGCCCGTAATTCACCCCCACGTCGCAGAAGGGCAAGATGATGTCGTCGTCATAAAACTTGCCCAACAATGAGAGTGTCAAAAACCCGTGCGCGATGGTGCTGCCAAAAGGCGACTCCTTGGCAGCGCGCGCCACGTCCACGTGGATCCACTGGAAGTCGCCCGTCGCCTGCGCAAACTGGTCGATGCGCTCTTGCGACATATCGACCCATTCGGTCACCACGGTTTCCAGCCCGACCTGGGCGCGTAGTTTCGCCAGCGTGCTGATATCGGCATTCGGCATGTGTTTTCCTTGAAATTCGGGGTTGTTTTGAATGTCAGCCTAGACGGCGATCAAAGCGCCAATCTGATCCCGCAGCGCGCGTTTGACCAGCTTGCCGTTGGCATTGCGGGGCAAGGGCGCCTCTGACAAGGTGTAACTCTCGGGTACCTTGTAGTCCGAAAGTCGCTCTGCACAAAATGCTTTCAACTCCTCAGCCGACACGCCCGCCTCACGCAAGGCGACAAAGGCATGTACACGTTCACCCAGTACGGGGCAGGGTTTGGCCACCACAGCGCATTCGAGCACGCCGGGGTGACCGTGCAAGGCGTTTTCCACTTCAATCGTATAAATCTTGTAGCCACCGCGGTTGATCATGTCTTTTTTGCGGTCAACCACCTTGACATAACCCCCGGCGTCAATCGAACCGATATCGCCCGAATGCCAAAATCCGCCAGTGAAGTTGCTGGCTGTCGCCGCCGGGTTGCCCCAGTAGTTTTTGACCACCATTGGACCTTTGATCCAGATCTCGCCCAATTGGCCAAAGGCCACTTCTTTGCCGTCGTCGTCCACCACGATCACCTCGGCGCACTCCAGGCTGCGGCCCACAGTGTCAAGGTGTGCGGCAGTTTGACCCTGTGGCATCAAGGTGGTAGGCGAAGTGGTTTCAGTCGAGCCGTAACAGTTCATCAACGTGAGGCCCGGCACAGTCTGTGCAAGGCGCTCAATGGTGGCTACCGGCATGGGCGCGCCACCATAGGCACCGACACGCCACAAGCTCAAATCCAATTGGTCAAAATCGTTTTGCAGCAGACACAAGTTGTACATGGCGGGCACTATCAAGGTGTGCGTCATGCACTCCTGCGTGGCCAACTTCAGAAAATCAGCCGCCTTGAAGCTTGGCATGATCACCAACTTGCCAGCGCAGCACACCAGGGTTGCGATCAAGGCGACCAGCCCGGTGACATGGCTCAGTGGCACAGCGGCAATCGACACATCTTGCTCACTGAGCCCCATGCCAATTTGATAATGCAAAGTTGAATGCACGATGCCCAAATGTGTCAAGGCCGCACCCTTGGGGTTGCCGGTGGTACCCGAGGTGTACATGATGGCAGCCACGTCTTCTTCGGCCACTGAGGCGATGGGTACGGGCGGGGCCTTGGCGGAATTGGCCAAAAATGCGGTGTAGTCCTCGCTGCCGGCGCAGGCGCCAAGTGACACCCGTAAACGTAAGGCTGGCAGTTCTACCGAAGTTGGCAAACGCTCGCCCAAGTCAGCCTCGTGTACCAGCATGGCAGCACCGCAATCCTTGAGCATGAAGGCCAGGCCAGGTGTTTGCTCGCGAATACTCAGCGGCACTGCGATGGCACCCAGATGGGCCGTGGCAAACAGAGTTGTGACAAATTCGCAGCGGTTGCCGATCAACATGGCCACGCGGTCGCCCGCCTGGATGCCGCGTACCGCCATGGCGCTGGCCAATCGAACGGTTTGCTCACTCAACTCGCGCCAGGTCAACCGTTCATCGCCACACACCAGCGCTTCTCTGGCAGGAAAATTCGCCGCAGCAGTTGCCAACAAGCTGTGCAGGCTCGGCGGGCGCTGGGCAAAACAGCGCACCACGCGATCACCAAAATGCGCTTCGAGCCGAGTCAGCGGCCAGGTGTCGTCCCATGTCGTCATGTGGGCACATCCATTTCAACGTGAAGATCCAACAGAAGCCAGATGGCGGCCTTTTGCCAATGCAAACCTGGGCGCAACGTCGCGTAGACACCACCTGCCAGGGCCTCTGGGGCGACAAACTTGAGCGCGCGAAGGCCCGGAACCTCATAACGCTGCACCGGCCCCGGGACCACGCGGTTCAAGGCCGTTTGCACAAAGTCCACACTGAGTTTGCGTTTCAAAAATTGATAGGCCGCGTCATCCCGAGCCACCAAAGTCAAATCGAGCACATTGCCTTTGTCACCAGCCCGCCCGCTGGCCAATTGCCCAACTCGGATGTGACTCATGCCCGGCTCCATTCGATCTGCGGCGTGACAAGCCCGTGGGCAATGTAGCCATCGAGCACTTCGATACGTGGACGGCGCTCGCTGCGCACGCTGCACCCGCCGGCGGGGCCGGAGAGGGTCATGGCGTAAATTTCATCTTCAACGATTTGCGCTACCTCGAGGTCAGTGCATCGGGCCGAGACGTGCACGCGCAGCTCAGCGGGCGACGCGGTAGTGGCGAGGCTCCCCGCGCGCAGCACGGAGTTGATGCCCACGAGATCGATGGCAATATCTTCATCCTTCCAATCCGACAGACGCAGGCGCAGTGTGTCGGCGGCGCGTTGGGCACGCTCAAAAGCGCCGGTACCGGCAAAGCCGATTTCAGCGTCGGCAATGTAGCCTGGCAACTCCAGAAAACCCGCTACTTTGAGCGTGGGCGGCGGCCCCCACGTGCGCGCACCCGACATTCGCACGCGGTTTTTGCCGATCTGCTCAAACTGTATGTGCGAGAAGTCAAGAATCAAATCTGGCGTTGCATAACGGGCCGGGTCATGCACCTCGTAGAACAGCTGCAGGGTGCAGGTGTCGGCATTCAACACACCAGGGGCACCATCGAGCAGCGTGATCTCAGCGCTGCCATCGGCAAATACGTGGGCAAGTGGGTAACCCAGCCGGGCGTAGTCTGCAGCAGGCAGCAGCATTTGACCGACTGGGTCGTAATTGCCGCCCGTTAACTGCCCGGCACACTCCAGCAAGTGGCCAACTGAAATGGCCCCGGCCAAGGCGGTCGCACTGGCGTCGAGCCGATTCATCGCAGGCGCAGCAAACAGTGCGGAGTCGGCCACACGCCCGGTGACGACAACCTGTGCGCCCTCTTCCAGGGCTTGGGCCAACACGCTGGCACCCAGGTAAACGTGCGCGCCAATCAGTTTGCCCTCGATTGGCCGGGCCCAGGCGACCTGATCGCGCAGGTGCAATACATCGTCGCCGTGCACTGCCGCCACACGCGTGCCGGTGCACCCCAACTCGGCGGCCAAGCGGGCGATAGCTTCGCCTGCAGCGCGTGGATTGGCTGCGCCCAGGTTGGACACGATCCGGCACTGATTCGCCATCGCAACCGGCAACAACGGTGACAAACGGCGGCGCAGGCGGGGGTCAAAACCCGCCTTGGGGTTGTCAGCGCGGGCCTTGATGGCGGGCACCAAGGTGCGCTCTGCCAGACATTCAAGCACCACGGCATCCACCTCGCCGGAGGCGGCCAAGGCCACGGCGGGGTCGATCCGGTCGCCTGCAAAACCGGCCCCTGCCCCAATGCTGCAAATGCTCCCCGGTGGTTTTGACATGACGCTACAAACCCATGTAGGAACGCCTGACGTCTGGGTCGCGCAGCAGCTCTTCTCCCGTGGCCATTTTCAGGATACGCCCGTGTTCGATGATGCAGCCGCGTTGGCACAAACGCAGGGCGTTGCCCACGTTTTGTTCCACCAGCAAAACGGAGAGCCCCTTGCTGCGAACCAGTTCGCTGACCATTTCAAACACTTTGTCCACCATGATCGGCGCCAGCCCCAGCGAGGGTTCATCGAGCATCAGGAGCTTGGGGCGGGCCATCATCGCGCGCGCTACTGCGCACATCTGGCGCTCACCGCCAGAAAGACGCCCGGCCAGTTGGGTTCTGCGCTCGGCCAGGATGGGAAACAGGCGCATCACCTCGTCCAGAGACTCAGCCATGTTCTTACGCGCTCCCGCATGAAAAGCGCCCAGCTCAAGGTTCTCCAGCACCGTCATAAAGGGGAAGAGACGCCCGCCTTCTGGCACCATCACCAAACCACGCTCAGCGGCGGCGTGGGCAGGAACATGGCTGATGTCCTGGCCATCAAACGTGACCCTGCCTGAAAACGCCTTCAAATGCCCGCTGATCGTCAACAACAGGGTGGTTTTCCCGGCACCATTGGCACCGACCACAGAAACAATTTCGCCGCGCCCGACATCCAGCGTAATGCCTTGAAGCACGGGCAGCTCGCCATACCCCGAGGCGAGCCCATCAATACTCAATATGGCGCTCATTGGTGTCCCTCCCCGAGATAGGCTTTGATCACTTCAGGCGAACTGAGAATCTGGTCTGCCGTGCCCTCAGCGATGAGCCGCCCGCGATCCAGCACAACAACACGCTCCGAAAATGCACGAACGACTTTGAGGTTGTGCTCAATGATCAGAAAGGTGAGGCCGGTTGCATGCAAACCCTGCAACAACTCAATGGCCTGACCCACCTCACTCTGGTTCAGGCCCGCCATGACCTCATCCAACAGCATAATCTCCGGCTCCAACGCCAGCGCCCGCGCCACTTCAAGCCGACGGCGTTCGCTCAATGTCAGATCACCCGCGCGCCGGGCTGCTTGGTGGACGAGTCCCACCTTTTCCAGCACACTCATGGCCAGGTCACGCGCCGTGGACAAGGCCGGGTGCCGCATGAAAGCGCCAATCATGACGTTCTCCAGCGCATTGAGGGCAATCAGCGGCTTGGCGATTTGAAACGTGCGCCCCATACCCAATTGCGCTCGTGCATGGGGCGCCAGGCGGTTGATTTTTTCACCGCGCAGGCTGACCTCTCCCAGGGTCGGGGCCAACTGTCCGGTCAACAGGTTGAAAAACGTCGTTTTACCCGCGCCGTTGGGGCCAATGACGCTGACGATTTCTCCTTTGTTGACCGAGAGTGAAACTTCATTGACGGCACGCAAGCCCAGGAAGTGTTTGCTGACACCGGAAGCAACCAATAATGATTCACCCATTCTTGTTGCCCCCTTTATCACTCCCCTTATTGCCCCGTTTGCGGCGCAGCCATGCCAACAGATCGTCGATGGCACCCACCACACCGCGTTTCATAAACAAGGCGGCCAACACCATCAGCAACCCCAGAATGGCGAGGTTGAGCCCTGGCAAGGCATTGGCAAGCTCAGCGCGTAGGAAGTTCTCAAACGGCACGATGAGCGCTGCACCCAATAGAGGGCCTGCAATCGTGCCAATTCCGCCAATCAATGAAAGTAAAGCGAACTTGACACCTACCTCTTGCAGATTGAAGATCGTCGGCGGATCGATAAAGCGCAGGTACATGGCAAAAAGTGTGCCGCCGACTGCCGTCAACCCCGCACTCAACGCCATGCCGCGCAGCTTCACTGCCAGCACATTGATGCCCGAGGCGCGCGCGGCGTCTTCATCCTCCCGAACAGCCAGCAAGTAGTAGCCGAGGCGACAGCGCCGCAGTACCACGGTAATGCCAATCACCAGGGCGACAAACCCGAACATCAAAAGCGCATATTGCCAGCGCTCGCGGAAAATCATGTTGGCCAAGCCCGCCTTGAAGGGGATCATGATGCCGCGCGGCCCGCCCGTGACCGACTCGAAATTGTGGGCAATTACCAAGGCAACTTCATTAAATGCCAAAGTGGCAATGGCAAAAAATGGCCCCCGCAGCCTGAACGTTGGCCACGAAATCAGCACCGCCACCAAGGCTGCAAAAATTGCGACTGGAACAATGGTGAGCCAAGGCGACAGACCAAATGCCACATAAAGCTTGGCGGAGCCGTAGGCACCTATCCCGAAGAACACACCATGGCCCAGGGAAAACTGGCCACCAAAACCACCAATGATGTTCCAGGCCGCTGCCAGGCCGCCCATCAAATAGGTAAAGGCGATGATGTTGAGCCAGTGGGCATCATCCACCAAGAGGACGAAGGGCAGAAATGCCAAGGCCATGCCCGCCACATACTTCAAGAAGGCTTGACGTGCCGACTCAATGCCCGAGGCTTTGGCGTAGTCGATGCCAGTAGTTGACACGGTTGGATTAGTTTTGTTCACGGAAACCCACTTCCTCGGCACCGACCTGGCCCATCAAGCCAGACGGGCGAACGATCAAAACTACCAGAAAAATGATGAACCAGATGGCGGTTTTGAAGGCCGGGTCGATGTAATACCCGGCAAACGCTTCGACTACACCCACAATGAGTCCGCCGATATAGGCGCCCCAGACACTGCCCAAACCACCTAAGACCACGACAGCAAAAGCGGCCAGGATAAAGTTGCCGCCAACTGCCGGTGTCACGGAGTAAATGGGTGTCAGCATGGCGCCCGCCATACCCGCCAGCGCTGCGCCAATGCCAAAGGTGAACAGAAACGTGCGCTCCACATTAATGCCCATCACGCGCGCAGCCCGCTTGTCCTGCGTGACGGCACGGATGGATTTCCCGGTCATGGTGTGCCGAAGGAACAAGTGCAATCCAATCGTGATCAAGGTCGTTGCGGCCAGTGTGACCAACCGCACGACACTGATCCGCAGGTCGCCGACCGTGAGCACCGCTGTGCCCACCTGGCCACCAATGCTAAAGGCTTCACCTTTCGACAAGGCCAGCATAATGTTTTGAAACATCATCAAAAGGCCGAATGTGGCGAAGATCTGCATGTTCGACTCGTTATGCAAGGGCTGAATAACCAGGCGCTGAATCGCCACACCAATCAAGCCGACCAGAGGTGCCACAAAAAACACCGACAGGTAGGGGTTGATCCCGAGAAATGCGTAGGCGTAATAACTGCCATACATGCCAAACATGACCAACTCACCCTGCGCAAAATTCACAATTCGCACAACACCAAATATCAGATTCAAACCGATGCTGACGAGGCCGTAGATGCCGCCCAGCAACAGACCAAACACAAGCACATTGAGTAGCTGATCCATGCCGTAAATCCTCAGGTTTTCAAGACGTAACCGATACGTGGGAAGTGCACATGGACAGTGCCCGCCCTTTTGTCGATGCGGCGCAGGCTGTAATGCGTGGGCGTCGCAGCAATTAACTCGCCCTGCGTAGGCTCTAGCCCAAACGTTTCTGCGGAGATCGCAACACGGCTTCCCAACGCAATGCCATGGTCATCGACAAAGCTACCTGCCGGGAGCAAACCACTTTCGATTGACATGGGTTGCGATCGTGCCGCAATATCAATGGATTGGGTCGAACCAATGTCCTCCCGGCGCCCATGCCCCATGCTTTGCATGCGGGTTAGCCAAGCAGAGAGCGGCGCATCCAGCTCCCCGCGATTCATGGCGGCACCAGGTCGGCAATAGAGGTACCACAAGGGATGAAAGACAGAAAAGTCCGCGATAGTGGGTGAAGTCCCCATGAGGTAGGACTTTCCGGCTAGAACTTCGCGCAAGCGCAACAAGTAGGCACGCAACGCGCTGGCGCCATCGGCGGGACGAATCCACTCCAGATCAAAACCCATGGCCCTGCGATCCTCGTACAAGGCCTTGAGCAGCGTTGGATCGATTCCCCCTGGCGTTTGAGCCGTGCCTTTTGCGGTGCGATTGAAGCGAATCGCCGCCCAAAAGAGCTTGCTATCGGCCCACTCTGCCAAGGTACGCGCCAAGCCTGCGCCGTCTACAGGAAACAATGCAGGCTTCGGCTCAACGCTCTCCAGTACCTCGGCAATCAAAGCAGTGTCGCAATAAATGTCAGCGCCGATTTGGAGGAATGGCGTCTTGCGGTAACCACCGGTGAGGGCAACCACATCCGGCTTGGGCTGCATGGCGGGGACAATCACCGACTTCCACGCGAGACCCTTGAAACCCAGGATCAGACGCACCTTCTCGGAAAAAGGTGACGCTTCGAAGTGGTGAAAGATCAGCTCAGACATACCGACAGCCCGACGTTAGTTCATCCAAAAATTCGCCTGGGCCCACCGAATTAGGGACGCCCTAGCGGTTTGAGTGCTGCACCAGGCAACACAGCGCTTTTTGGGAACACGGTCACCAACTTGCCACCTTGCCACTGTGATGCGGTGAACTGGGCACGAACATTCTGGAAGGTATCGTTGAACTTTGCGCCGAAGCCAGAGGGATAGGTGTTCTCGGGCGTGTCCATCTTCGCTGCGGCGGCCTGAACCTTGTTGATGTCCACACCACCAGCCGCTTTGAGGGCCTCCGTCATGATGAGGAATCCTGAATAGGCCGCCATGCCCTGTGGCGCAACCGGGTCGGATTTGTATTTGGCACGGTAAGCTTCCAGATAGGCCTTGTTACCAGGACCAAACTTATCGGTAATGTCGTTTCGCGGGTAACCAACGACAAGAATTCCCTCCATTGATGCTGCGCCGAGCGCTTGCAAGGTTTCTGGTGTATCGCCGGTGCCAACGAACAGGATTGCGCCGGGTTTGAAGCCTTGTTCACGCGCGGTACGCAGCAGCAGATTGCCGTCGGGGACGTAGCCTGTTTGAATCAGAACATCGGGATCCGCCTTCTTGGCGCGCAAGACCGTGTCGTTCAAGTCAATGGTGTTGGAAGCATGCGACCCGACGCCAACCACTTTGGCACCAAAGGCTTCGAGAATGCGCTTTTGACCCTGTGCAATCGAGGTGCCGTAAATCGACTCTTCATGTTCGATCCATATCTTCAGATCCTTCATGTCCTTTTTGAGCGCAGGTGCGATCAGGTCGCGCACTGCGGCGGATGAGGTGTTGGCAAAAGCACTGCCGTCGGGGCCGCTGCGGATGAAATTGGGCAACTTGCGGTCGGTCAGAACCTGCGCAACGGCATTGGTCTCCCAATAGAGCTTGTTATAACGCATGGCTGCATCGCTGGCTGTAAGCGAGATGCCGCTGATGTAGGTACCAACGAACATGTCAACCTTGTCGCGGGACACCAATTGCTCTACGGTCGCGATGCCTTGTTGGGCATTGGTCACATCGCCCCGGATCAGCTCCAACTTCTTGCCCAAAACGCCGCCAGCGGCGTTGACCTTATCGGCCGCTAGTTCATATCCACGGGTGACCTCGGTGCCGTACAAAGCGAGTGGCCCGCTGTAAGGATTGAGCGCGCCGATTTTGATGGTTTGCTGGGCTATGGCCCCTTGTGCCAAAGCGGCCATGCTGGCGCAGATGGCGCCGCGAAAAATTCGATTGAAAACAGTCATTTCTATCTCCTATGGTTAATCGTCACTACCGACGTATATTCAAACTACCTGCGCAACCTGCCAACGTCATGCACTGCTGCGCTTTTCCGGTTTTTACTGAGGTTTGATCCCCGCTGAATTTGCAATCTGGCGAAACCGTTCTGTTTCGCTCAACTGGAACTTACGCATCTCGACCGGCCCAGGCGGCATGGGTTCAGAGCCAATCTTGGCGATGAATTCCTTCGCACCCGCGCTTGCAAGGATCTTTTGCATGGCGTCCACCAGCTTGGTGGTTACTTCGGGGGGTGTTTCTGCACGGATGTACATGGACGTCCAGGTGTAATTGACGTAATCCGAATAGCCGCTTTCTTTGACAGTGGGGATGTCGGGGTAATCAGCATGCCGCCGCTCGCCCGATACCGCCAAGGCTTTGAGTTTGCCCGCTTTGACTTGTGGCATAGCCGCAATCAAGTCACTCAGCGCCCACTCCAGTTGGTCACCCATCAAGGCTGTGAAAACTTCAGGTGCGCCCTTGTACGGGACATTCACGCTCTTGGCGCCGGACGTGCTGGCGAACCATTCGGCCGAAAGATGGAATCCTGCCGTGTAGGTGCCGACATTTAGTTGTTGTTTGGAAGACTTTGCCGCAGCCACCAATTCCGCCACAGTGCTTATTTTCGAGTTGGGGGACGCCACCAAAAGCATCATTCCGCGCGCCAACCCGGTCAAAGGTTTGAAGTCTTTTACAGCATCGTAGGGCAGATCTTTCACCACGTTGGGGTTCACCGCCATATGGGTATTGGTTCCCAGAAAAAGGGTGTACCCGTCGGCAGGCGCCTGCTTGACGGCCATGGCTGCCAGCACGCCATTGGCGCCGGGTTTGTTTTCAATAACCACAGCTTGGCCCAAGGTTTGGGTAAGTGCCTCGGCAAAGTAGCGAGCGGTCGTGTCGGAACCGCTGCCGGGTGAAGTGGGCACCACAATCTTCATCGGTCGATTTGGGAAACCCGTAACTTGGGCCTGCACCGAGGCGGCCAAAGATGCCATACACACAAGTAGAACCTGGAAATTTCGGCAGATTTTCATGACGTACTCCGGAACAATTTCAAGCTAGCAAAAATCGAGGCACGGCGGCGCCACTCTCGTCTTCAATTCGCAGGCTCAGTCTCTGGCCAATTTTTGGCTCAGCTGATCCATCGATCTTCAGAATATTGCTCATCATCCGGGGGCCTTCATCCAGTTCAACTACCGCCACGGTATAAGGCAAACGCTTGGCGAAAGCCGGGTGGTATGCCATGTGATAGACCACCCAACTGATCAGCGTGGCACCGCCTGCTGAGGGCTGCCAACACAAATCGTCGCCCAGGCAATTCGGGCATTCACTACGCGCCGGCAGCCATGCGTGGTCGCAGGAATTGCAGCGCTGAAAACTCAAGGTGCCACGATCAAGACTCTCCCAGTAGGGGGCATTGAGCGCATCGCGTTGAGGCGCTGGCAGGGGGACAGTATCAGCTTCCATCTTCGTCGCTTTCAGACTTATTGCCCAAGGATCAGTGTTGCGTGGGTGTGCATGATGCCGCCCTGGTTGCTCACGACACAGGTTCGCGCACCCTTGACCTGATTGACGGATTCCCCGCGCATTTGGCGAACGCCCTCGATGACCAGTTGCAGGCCCGGCATTCCTGTCTCAGACAAGAGACCACCCGAGGTGTTGATAGGCAATTCGCCGCCCAATTCGATGCGCCCATCCTGGACAAAATGGCCGCCGCGCCCTTTTGCGCAAAACCCGTAGTCCTCCAGAGTCATCAATACGGCAATCGTGAAGCAGTCGTAGATTTGCGCGACGTCGATATCGGCAGGTTTCAACCCGGCCATGGCAAAGGCTGTCTGCGCAGACACTTTCGCAGCAGTTGTGGTGAGATCGTTCCGCAAGGCTACGTCCCAAGAGGTTTGGCCTTGGCCGAAACCCAATACGGGCACGGGCTTTTTGATCTTCAATTCTGCGGCTTTTTTGGCACTCATCAACACGACGGCAGCGGCGCCATCCGACACCAAACAACAATCGTCGCGACGCAGCGGGGCTACGATCAAGCGCGACTCGCGGTACTGCTCCAGGCTCAAAGGCTTGCGCAGCTGTGCGTTTGGGTTGCTGGCGCCGTGCTTTCGACAAGCCACTGCGATGGCACCCAATTGGTCACTCGTCGTGCCGAACTGGCCCATATGTCGCTGGGCGATCATGGCGTACCCGGCAGGGGTGCCGAACCATCCGAAAAGAGCGCTACCGTCGTCACCATAGGACTTTTCGTAAGCCTGTCGCGTGCCAGTAGCCGGGTTGTCCGCCAATGCGACGACTGCGATTTCGCACTGTCCCGCTTCGATGGCCATCGCCGCGTAACTGATCATGCTGATATTGCTGGCACCCCCATGGTCATAGACGCCACCAATTCGTGGCACCAAGCCCAATGCTTCGGCCAGTTTTTGCGCATACATCATCTCGAACTTCGATGTGGGCGCTTTAACAAACAAACCGTCGACACGGCTCTTTTCCACACCGGCATCGGCCAGCGCTTTGCGGATCGCTTCGACATTCAGCGACACCGTCCCACGCTCTGGATGTTTGCCAAAGGCGGTGTGCCCTACACCGGCGATCACTACTTTTCCACTCAGAGGATGGGTCATGTTCAGATCACCTCTTCAGCCTGAAGCTGCGCGATTTCAACTTTGGACAAGCCTAGCCACTCGCCATAAACTTCTTCGTTGTCACAGCCCAAGGGGCCGCTGGGTCGAATGGCCATCGGCTCAACGCCGTCAAACCGCAAAGGCGAGTTTGGCAAACACACACGGCCATAAATGGGGTGCTCGACCCACTCCAATGCCCGGCGGGCATGCATGTGCTCGTCATTGACTACTTCGTCCAAATCGCGCACAGGAGCGCAAGGGACACGATGACTCATCAGGAGATCAAACAATGCTTTTTTGGCGTGAAGCGCAGTAAAACCTGCGACCAACTCATCAACTTCGTCCATCCGCTCAACACGCGCCCTCAGATCGGCGTAACGCGGGTCAGTCTGCAAATCTTCGCGCTGCATCGCTTTGAGCAAGGACTTCCAGTGCGCTTCGCTCACGCAAATGATGGCGATGTGACCGTCGGTAGTCGGGTAGACGTTGTACGGAGATTCGGCCAAACCACCGTGGCGATTACCAGTCCGGGGTGGCACCGAATTGCCCATGGTGTGATGAAGGCCTAAGTTGGATGCCAGTGAGGCATAGACAGACTCCTGCATTGACACTTCTACCAAGCGGCCCACGCCTGTCTTTTCTCGCTCATAAAGGGCGGTCATGATGGCGCCATACAGATGCACACCACCAAAAAAATCACACAGGGCCGGGCCAGCCTTGACGGGCGGCCTGTCCGCAAACCCTGTGACATTCATGATGCCCGCCATGGCCTGCACGGTCAGGTCCATCGCCGGAAAGTTCCGATTGGGTCCTGATCGACCAAAACCAGACCCAGACCCATAGATGAGACGCGGGTTGTCCAATCGCAATGACTCGTAACCTACACCCAAACGTTCCATTGCACCCGGTGCAAAATTCTCAACCAGTACGTCACCCTTTTTAACCATTTGCCGAAGCAACTCGCGCCCGCGGTCAGTTTTGAGGTTAAGCGTTGCAAAGGTCTTATTGGAGTTAAGCATGGCAAACGGCAAGGCCGCCCCACCCACAGCACCGCGACGGCGCAAGTTTTCGCCGCCTTTGGCTTCGATCTTGACGATCCGTGCGCCCGCCATCGCCATCAGGAACGTACAGTACGGGCCGTTGTAGATTTGACCCAAATCCACAACCGTCACGCCTTCGAGTGGGTACCGTCCAGCCATGCTCATCGCCCCTTGAATTCGGGTGCGCGTTTGGCCGCAAACGCTGCGGGGCCTTCTTTCGCGTCTTCACTCATCGCCAGCATGCGGTTGATAACCGCTTCAAAACGCAGGCCTGTTACACGATCCATCTCTCGGCTACGTACAGCAAGCTCCTTGGCGGCCTGCACCGCCAGTGGTGCGTTGGCCGCGATTTTTCGAGCGTACACATAGGCGGTCTCAAGTAACTGCTCTTTGGCAACGACCTTATTGATCAGCCCCCAACGTGCGGCGGTTTCGGCGTCCATGGCGTCACCGGTCAATAACATTTCCATCGCGATGGGATACGGTAGTTGATCTAGTATGCGTTGCGTACCACCGTTGCCTGGGATCACACCGCGCTTGACCTCTGCCAAATTGAACGTCGCGTGTGTCGATGCGATGCGAATGTCGGATGCCAGCATCAAAGTTACGCCCCCACCCAAGCAGTAACCATTGACTGCGGCAATAACGGGCTTCCAGACCTCCAGGCCGCGATTCAGTAATTGATCGCGTTGTGTCATCCACATTTCAGAGAGCTCGGCCGGCGCCGTCAAGAAACTCTTGATATCTGCCCCTGTGGTGAAAGACTTTTCACCAGCACCTGTCACGATAGCCACCCGAATAGCGGGATCGTCACGCACCGTACACCAAGCCCGTGATAGGCCCGCGTAATGTTCGGCGTCCATGGCGTTCAAGCGCTCCGGGCGATTAATCGTAATTAGGGCGATGCCCTCGTCGGAAACAGTCAGATCGATGGACATACTCAGGCTCCCGCGCGTTTACCGCCGAGCATGTCGCGGGCGATCACCATGCGATGTACTTCAGAGGGGCCTTCACCGATGCGCTTGATGCGCATTTCGCGGTACCAGCGCTCCAGCGGCAGCTCTTGAGCGACCCCCATGCCACCAAAAATCTGGATACAGCGGTCTACCACTCGTCCCGCCGCTTCGGTGCCAAAGACCTTGGCAATCGACGCATCAACCTTGATGTCACGGCCCAAATCTGCGTTCCAGGCAGCTTGGTACACCAGTAGCCTTGCCGCACGCAGTTCAACTTCTGAGTCGGCGATCATCCATTGAATGGCCTGCTTGTCGGCAAGCAAACTGCCAAACGTTTTGCGCTGTGACGCCCATTCAATAGCCAAGTCCAGCGCCGCCTGTGCAATGCCAATAGTTGCCGCTGCATAGGGTGGACGGGCGTGGATCAGCCATTCCTCGGCAAACGAGAACCCCTTTCCTTCATCGCCAAGCCGATCTTCGATGGGAACTTCGTAATTATCGAAATGCACTTCGTAGGGGGAATAGGAGCGGATCACCGGAATTCTTGACAGACTAATGCCTGGACGATTTTTGTCAACAATAAAGCTCGTGATTCCGTCACGCCCCTTGCTTTCGCCGACACGTGCAAAAACAATGCCCCACTTCGCCATACCTGCGCCTGATATCCAGATTTTGGTACCGTTGATCACGTAGCGATCACTCTTGCGTTCGGCACGTGTCTGAATTGCACGACCGGGGTCAGAACCACCACTGGGTTCGCTGATCGCGACAAAGGCTTTCGTACCTTGGGCGACGTCATCGCGAGCAAAACGCTGTTGATGATGGGTGCCTTTCCAGGTCACCACCGGTGGGTCGAAACCGAAAGCGCCACAACCTGCGATGTAAGCGCCCATGCGGCACTTGGCCGTTTCTTCAGCCGCCACGCATTGACCCAAAAGGCTTAGGCCTGCGCCGCCATGCTCCTCGGGGGTCTCAAAACACCAAAGCCCCAAATCCCGCGCTTTCTTCTGCAAGGCTTTGAGCGGCTCTGCATCCAGCGTGTAGGCGTCGTGGGGCAATTTGTCTTCAATTGGCTTCACCTCCTCGGCCATAAAGCGCCGAATAGTGTCCCTGAGCATTCTCAGATCCTCTGGCAACTCCCAACTTCCTGTGCTGTCCATACGGGCGTCTTTCGTTTGTTCGTTATTCGGTTTTCAAGCTGTCTGAGGTATCAATTGCACCTTGGCGCGCTTCGCGACACTAGCCTTCTCATCGAGTTGAAATCGTTTATGACCCCCGGGAATTTGCTTCTCGGCGGCTACTACGACGCCATAGATGTCCTCAGCGGTTTTGCGACTGATGTAGCCACGATTCATGTCGCGTTCAACGGCGGCAAGGTCGCGCTCGAAAGCATTGCCAAAGCCACCCCCACCCGGTGAAGCAGCCTGAATGGAATCGCCGCTGGTGAATGGCTCCTTCTCCTGCTTGCTGCGCAGCTCCGGAATCCACTTTTTGCCTCCTGTAGTGAATTCAACTGTGTTGGCTAAGGCTGGGCCACCACCAACGACACCAAATGGCGCATAGTCCACACGGTCACCAAGAACGGAAACTATGCAATCCGACCACGCCGTGAAACCATACTCGGTGCCACAACCACCCCGATGCCAACCTGCTCCGCCAGAGTCATTGCGAATTCTGAAATAGTCAAAACGCAAAGGGAACCGGTGTTCACACATTTCCAGCGACATGAAGTTGGCCATGGATTGCGGTGGTGTGCCGTTGATCAGGCCGTCGCTGGCCTTTGAGGCGCCATAACCTCCTGGATAAGGGAACACACCGACGAAATAGTTCTTGCTGCGGGGATGGGTGCCACTGACTGTAACGACGCCTGTGGTGCCAAAAAATGCAGCTGGGGCTTTATCCGGAATTACCTTGGACATTGCGCCAAACACCACGTCAATCACTCGGCCTACTGGATCGAGGTAGCCACCGACAGGTGCTGGGTATTCTGCAGATAACAATGTGTTTTTTGGCAATACAAAGCTGATCGGCCTGAAGGTTCCTCCGTTGACCGGTACATCCGGGAAAATGTGTTTGATCGCAACGTAACACGAAGACAAAGTGGTGTTGCGCGACATGTTCACAGGCCCACGCGAAGTGGGCCCTGTACCGGTGAAGTCGAACACCATCTCCTCACCTTTGACCGTGATCGCCAGACGTATGGGAATAGGGGCATCAACGATGCCGTCATTGTCAAAATGATCTTCAAATGTGTAGGTGCCATCGGCCAGCTCACCCACGTAGGAGCGCATTTTCCGCTCCGAATAGGCGATCATTTCGTTCAGGCAATCCGACAATACAGGACGCCCATATTTTTTTACCAGGGCTTCGATTCCGCGTGTACCGACAGAGAACACATTGGACATGGCGGCCAGGTCGCCTGCAATCTCTGAAGGCAGCCTTACATTCGCCTTGAACATGCTCACCAAGCCTTTGTTGATCTTGCCCTCTTCATACAGCTTGATAGGCGGAATGATGATGCCTTCCTGATGAATCTCTGTGGCCTTGGGCGCCCAACCACCGGGCACGTTGCCGCCTATGTCCATCCAGTGGCCCGTTGTCGCCATCACTGCAAACAATTGGCCATCCACGAATACAGGCGCAATCAATTGCACGTCCTGCAAATGGCTTCCACCAATGTAGGGATCGTTCAAAATCCACATATCCCCAGGCTTAAACCCGCCGTCTTCCCGCGCCATTTCAATGATGGTTTGTACGGTGAACTGCATATAGGCTAAAAACACCGGCAAACCATACCGCCCTTGAGCGATCGTCTCACCGGTGGTCGGGTGAAAAATGCCATTGGCACAGTCATTCGTTTCAGAAATGATGGGCGAAATGGCGGCGTGGATCAAATGCAAATCCATCTCATCGGCAATTTGTTCCAAACTGCCGCGAACGACCGCTAGCGTTACAGGATTCATCATTTCGAGTCCCTCACTTTTACCAAGAGATTGCCTTTGGCATCCACCGTGACATCCATGTCCGGCTCAACGACAGTGGTGGTGTCGCTCTGCTCCACAATGGCGGGACCTGCGAATTGCATTCCAGGTGCAAGGTCTTCGCGAAGATAAACCGGCGTGTCGTGCCAGCCATTGAAATGGACTGGCCTACGTGAATTGGCTTGCGGTGCGCCGGTTCGCTTCAGGTTGCTTTGCGGCAATGCGGCACTGGATCGCCGACCCACCGCTACCGTTCGGAGGTTGACGATCACCACGGGCATCCCAACCAAGGTATTGCCAAAGGTTTCCCGGTAAACATCGTTAAAGGCACGTTCCAGGCGGGAGATATCCCAATTGGCATCGATCATCACCCGCAGGGAGTGAATTTGTCCCGCGTAGGCCATGTCTGCCGCGTGGGTGATGGTCGTCACATCCACGGGAACTTGGCTTTCATCAATCTGTTTTTGACCTTGAATGCGCTGCCGATCGACGATCTTGGCAAGCTCACCAACGCCCAATTTGTCCAAGCGCTTTTCCAGTGTTTGCGAAATGTCGTATCGCAAATCTGCATAAACGCACCCCAGAGCACACAAGACGCCCGGGTACAAAGGCACCAGCATGGTGTTAATGCCAACTTCGCGAATCAGTGCCCCGCCGTGCAGAGGTCCCGCACCGCCAAAGGCCACCATCGCAAAGTCCCTCGGATCTAGGCCTCGCTCGATCGACATAAGGCGAATCCGGCCCGCCATACGCTGATTCACGACCGCCAAGATCGCCTCGGCAGTTTGCTCCAGGCCCAGACCCATTTTTTTACCCAGGCCCTGCACTGCATGACGCGCACCTTCGACGTCCAAGGTCGAGTTAGTACCATTCATGGGACTCGCTGGATTGATGCGGCCCAACACAATGTTGGCATCCGTCACAGTTGGCTCGGTGCCACCACGCCGGTACGCTACTGGCCCTGGGACAGCCCCTGCACTACGCGGCCCTACCAGCAACATGCCACCCCGATCCTGGTAGGCAATGCTGCCACCGCCCGCACCAATGGTATGCACGTCAATCATCGGCAAACGCAACGGAATACGGAAATCGAGATTGGTAATTTCCGCGACATTGGGTTCGCCGTTGATCACAACGGCCACATCAAAACTGGTACCACCCATATCACCCGTAATGATGTGGGTAAAGCCCGCTTCTGCTGCCAGGCGGGCTGCCGCCATCACGCCAGCGGCCGGGCCCGAACGCACGATGTAAGCTGAGCGCTCACCCAACTGCCGCAGAGGTGCCACGCCGCCATTTGACTGCATGATCGCGACATCGCGCTGATACCCCCATTTGCTCAACTGGTTCGCCAAATTTTTGGCGTAACGCGCCACGAGTGGCTGCAAATAGCCCTGAACAACCGCCGTGCTGGTGCGTTCAAATTCGTAGTATTCGCGCACGACAGAAGTTGCAGCTACCAACTCCCATGCCGGGTTGATTTGCGCGAGTACTTCGCGCGCCTGGAGTTCGTTCGCTGGATTGGCGTAGGCGTGCATAAAAGAAATGACGACTGACTCCACCTCAAGCGCCATCAGGGCACCCCCAATGGCTCTTAGACCTTCAACGTCCAAAGGCACCAGTACATTGCCTTCAAAATCGACGCGTTCGTTGACTTCGAATCGCAAGTCACGCGGCACCAAGGGCTCATGCGTGCCTTCGAGTCCATACATGTTGGGCCGATCACGACGACCGAGCTCCAATATGTCGCGAAATCCAGTAGTTGTCACTAACGCGCAGCGTGCGCCTTTGCGCTCGATGACGGCATTTGTGGCAATGGTCGTGCCGTGCAATATGGCCTCGAGGTCATCCGCAGCCAGGCCCGCCGCTTTGAGCGAATTAAGCAAACCGATGGACGGGTCTTGTGGCGTGGAGGGGACTTTCAATATCCGGTGCGGCTGCTTCGCGTCGCCCGAATAGTAGAGGTCCGTGAAAGTTCCACCCACGTCAATTCCGACGATTCCGCCCATTACTACTCCTTAGGCCCGCGGCCCGAATTTGTGTTTTGCGTTTGCTGCACGTCGCTGATGTAGGCCGATACATGGCGCTCCATGCGCCGAGCCGCGGCGTCACCATCACGCGCTTCTATGGCGTCCATGACACGCCGGTGGGCGCGGATAACAGCATTGCGCACCTCGATTGAGTTGAACCCCTCCAGATCAGTCGTTGAGTAGACCGATTGCGACACTGCGGCGATAAACGCGATCAGCAATTCGTTGTGGCTGGCGCGAACAATTTGCACATGCCAATCCAGATTGGCCCGCACATAAGCCGGGATGTCGCCGTTATGGGAGGCCTGCTCCAACTTTGCATGGCACTTTTCGATTTCCACCAGATCGGCGTCAGTTCGGTGCAGCGCCGCAAAACGCGCAGAGGGTGGCTCGATAGCCGTACGGGTTTCGAGCACGGCTTCGAGTCGAATACCTTGCCCGCGAATGAAAATTCCGACTGAGCGCTCGATATTGGCGCTGGTTGGACGTACCACACCTGAGCCCCCGTTTCGCCCAGTGCGCGTAGCAATCAGGCCTTCACCCTCCAGAATGCGCAAGGCTTCACGTACGGAAGCGCGCGACAAGCCAACTTGGCTACCTAGCTCTCGCTCGTTGGGCAAATCCATTCCCTCAAGCAATTGACCTTCCAGGATTTTTTCGCGCAGGATATTGGCCAGGACGTCGGCTGCCTTGGGAACATTAACGGGCGCAATATCAAGCATGGGAATTTCGTTTTTTCGGGCTTGATTCGGGCTGCTCAACAAAGCGGATGTAGCTCGATCACACAGAGTGGAGGACTCGAATCAGAATTTGGTCAATAAATTATATGGTCTGACCTTATGAATGGTTAACTGGTAAATACCCTTGTTTT
>JANOXL010000282.1:0-4905 GCA_031418395.1 Rhodoferax sp.
AAACACAGGCGCAAAGAGCGCCGCCACAACCAGCGCGTCAGTGCCATCATCAGCCAGGCAAACATGGTCACGTGCAGGCCCGAAATACTCATCAAATGCGCGACTCCGGTGGCGCGGAAGATGTCCCAATCGGCGCGGTCAATCGCATTTTGATCACCCACCACCAAGGCGGCGATCACCCCCGCGGTCTTGCGATCTTGAATCGTTTCGAAAATCCGGTCTCTCACGGCCTGGCGAGCGCGTTCCAGCGGGTGCGCCCAGGTGCGGGCGAGACGCTGGGGCGCCGTCTCTTTGGCACCGGCGCGCACATAACCCGTCGCTTGCAGGCCCTGCTCCCAGAGCCACAACTCAAAATCAAAACCATGCGGATTGCTGCCGCCGTGGGGCGCTTTCAGGCGAACGGTCATTTGCCAGCGCTCGCCCGCCACCAAGTCTGCACTACTGCGTTGCAGTTCGACACCCTCGTTGGGGCCACCGCCTGGCCCCGTCACCGCTGCAATCGGCCCGTTGTACCAACTCAGGTAAATGCGCGGAGGAAGTAGCACTGGGGCGCCCTCTGAGCTCGCAGATTCGACATCCAGCCTGAAACGCAAGCCCGATTCATTGCGCTGTGGCATGGCGGCGACGACCCCTGTGACGACAAGGTCTCGCCCTTCCCATTGCGGATTGAGCGCGTCTTTGATGAAGGTGCCTGCGCGCAGGCCCGTCGCCCCGAAAGCCAGCAATCCAGCGCATACCAAGGCGCACAAGGCCCTGGCAGGAAACGCCAGCTTATTGGTACTCGCTGCGAAGCCAAAACCGACAGCGCACAACAACAAAAGTTGGTACGTCTGCGCGGAAGCAAGGTCAACCTGCTGTAGTTGCCCAGCCGTTCCCACCACCCAGCCCAAAAGGCTGGGGAAAATCAGTTTTAGCGCAAATGAGGGCTGCTTCAACCCGCCACGCCGGGCGGCGCCTGAAACGCGAAGCCCATGCGCTCCAGGTGTTGGGCCAGGCCAATGGTTTGCAAGTCGCCGTACATCGGGCCAATGATTTGCACCCCAATCGGCAGGCCTTGCGCATCGGGCCCAGTCGGGATGATGGTTGAGGGTAACAAGGCGACTCCGCTGAGCGCGGCCCAAAACATTTGGTTGAAGTAAGGCAATGGTTTTCCATCGACCTGCACAACGCGCCCGCCGAAGTTACTGTGGTCATGCGTGAAGGCGCTGGTGGGCATGATGGGCGTGATCAGAAAATCATGCGTCTTGAAAAACTCATGCCACATCCAGCGCAGGCGGGCGCGCTGTTCGTTCAGGTCCGTCCAGTCGTGGACACTGACGGTTTGATGCCGCAACATCTGCGAGCGCTCCGAGGTATCGCCAGGGTCTAGCTGTTTGGCGCGGGCGACCAGTTTGTCAAACGCCGCCTGTGGCATGCGTGATGTCATGGCCGCGCGCAGCAGTTGCTTAAATACGTTATAGCTGTGTCCGCTCGCAAATCCGGGCCGGGCCTTGGCATCCACCTGCGCACCGGCTCGCGCCAGTGCGCTGGCGACCCACTCCACGCGGTCTTGCACGTCTTGGCTCGGCGGGCAAATCGGGTCGCTGTGCCACACACCAATCCGCAGCGCCGACACGGGTTTCGACAAGTTCGGCAATGGGTAGCGCAGACCGTTCGACTCCAGCTCATCCGGTAAGGCCACCAGGCGCATCACCAATTCAAGATCAGTCGCGGATCGCGCCAGGGGCCCCACCACGGCAATATCAACGGGCGTTCGTACATCGCCCAGGCTGTGGCCGCGTGAAGGTACCAGGTCCCAACTCGGTTTGTGGCCGAACAGGCCGCAAAAGTGTGCGGGATTGCGGATCGAACCGCCAATGTCACTACCCATCTCCAAGCCGGTCAATCCCGCCGCCAAGGCGGCAGCCGAGCCGCCCGATGAGCCACCGGGCGTGCGCGTGTGATCCCACGGGTTGTGGGTGGTGCCATAAATCGGGTTGTAGCTCTGAAAGTCGGCCAAATCGACGGGCACATTGGTTTTGCCAAACACCACGGCCCCTGCGTCAATCAGGCGCTGGATACTCACAGCATTGTTTGTCGCCATATTGCCCCGCATGTCGGGCTGGCCAAAGGTCGTGGGCAAACCGCAGACGTCATACGACTCTTTGACAGTCATCGGCAAACCGTGCAGCGCGCCCCAATCTTCGCCGCGGGCCAAGGCGGCATCGGCCTCGTCTGCCCGGGCACGGGCGGCGTCACGTTGCTGAACGATGACGGCGTTAATCGCCGGGTTATAGCGGTCTACCCGCGACAGGTACAACTCAAGGAGTTCGCGTGATGTCGTGCGGCGGGATTTGATGTCACCGACCAATTCAGTGGCGCTGCGAAATGGCATGTCGTGCATGGTGGGTTCCTGAAAACGGATAAACCAAGTTTCCAGTATCTCACCGTCGCAACCACCAGCAAAACTCAGGTTTTGACGTCACGCACGGTACCGTCCAGCGTCGCCATGGGCGCCTGAGAAATCATGCCGACAGGTTTGCCGCGCAATGCACGCAACGAAGCTTCATCGCCCGACTCCCTACGCTGCCGGTGCACAACCGCCTCGCCAGTCGCCAAAATGCGGGCTATTGGGTTACCCTTGTAGTTTTGTAAAGTGAACCGCCATGACCACAACCCACAACATTTACGACACCCTGAAGTCCCTGGGTATTGAATTGCCACCCGTCTCAACGCCCGCTGCCGCTTATGTGCCCTTTGCGCAAACCGGGAAGCTGGTCTTTCTGAGCGGCCACATCGCCCGGAAAGACGGCAAACCTTGGGTTGGCAAGCTGGGCAATGACATCTTCACCGAAGAAGGCAAACGTGCCGCACGGGCCGTCGCTGTCGAACTCCTGGGCACTTTGCACGCCGCGGTGGGTGACCTCAACCGCGTCAAACGCATCGTGAAACTGATGTCGCTTGTTAATTCAACGCCTGAATTTACCGAGCAACATCTGGTGACCAACGGTGCCAGTCAACTCATGGCCGAAGTGTTTGGTGACCGGGGTGCCCATGCACGAAGTGCCTTTGGCGTAGCGCAAATTCCGTTTGGAGCCTGTGTTGAAATTGAAATGATTGCTGAGGTCGAGTAGACCCGGTTGCGTCGTTGGTTTGATCAGGTCGTCCACCAAGATCAAGTGCCTGGTCGGACACCTCGAATCTCAATTTGCCATTCGCTTCTTGCTAGTCTCGATTTGCGGTCTTCGATTTGCCATTTGTCACTTATCAAACCGATGGATGGATGTTCCAGGAGTTTAGGCGGTGCTTGCGTTCGTTAACACCCATGTTAATTGTAGCAATTTTTAAGAAAGAATTTCTTATTTTTTGAATTTTTATGCTATTATTGATTATTATTTAATCAATAACGATATAAATAGAATAGTTAGAGTAACTATAAATGCGAGACCTAGAATCTATTTTAGTCATCTAGCCATATTTCAATAAATTTATTCAATTTTTTCATTGGGCTAGACATCCTGCGGCGAGAGTCGGGCCAGCACTTGTGCGCTGACAGCCAGCAAGGCCTGGGGTGACACTCGCTGGGGTGCAATCTCGGCCAATGGCTGCAAGACAAACGCCCGCGCGGCCATGCGTGGATGCGGCACGGTCAGCTCGGGCGTGCTGATGTGCTGGTCGCCATACAGCAAGATATCCAGATCCAGCGTGCGTGGCGCATTGCGGTAGGGCCGCAGGCGTCCGGCTAGCTGCTCCAGGCGCTGCAGTTTGTGTAGCAGTCCAAGTGGCGTCAACGAAGTGGCGATTTCGATCACAGCGTTGACGTAATCATCGCCACCGGCGTCAATAGGTGCTGTGCGGTACAGCGAAGACTGGCAGAGCAGGCGCGTTTGCGGCAATGCCGCAATTCGCTCGATCGCCTGAACCACAGTGGTCTGGGCGTCACCTAAATTTGCGCCCAACCCAATGAAAACGTCAGCCTGCGCCACCACCGGAGGAGTTGCCACGGTGGCCGTCCGCATCACCGCCTGCATTGCCACCCGTATTGCCATCTGCGCTACCCGCCGAACCACCCCCCGCACCCCCACTTGGACGGCGCCGGCGACGGCGTCGCTTCGGCGCTTCACCGCCTCCAGCGTCAGCATCGGCGCTGAACTCGGAGGACGGCGCTGAGGAACCCGAAACCGGCGGCCTTGGGATAGCAGTGGCCCTGGACCTGGCAGACGCAGTTCCTGCGGAACCCGCCTCAGCGGCTCCGCCAGAATTCTCGCCCGACAGTCCACCCGCCTTGCTACCCGATCCGCCACTCGTTGCACCACCCGCCGCGCCACCCGATACCGCCGGCCGAGGCGCCCGCGCCATGCGGGGTTTGCGTTGTTGCTCTTCGCGCACCTGGTCCACTAAATCTTGCCGTTCGCTATCCGTCGCCATGCTGAATTCTTGCCACCAGTCAGCCAGGGTTTCCTCAACTTCACCGACGTCTGCGCGCAGGCGCATAAAGTCAAACGCCGCCCGAAAACGCGGCTGGTCAACCAGGCCAAAAGCCGCGCTGCCGGTGCGTTTGTCAAAACGCGTCTGCATTAGCCAGATCTCGCGCATATCGCCGGCCAGGCGGCCCCGGCCAGACACGTCGCCGATGCGTGCGTTGAAGACATCCTCAATCGCGTCATTCAGCGCCGGGAAACTGTTTTGCCCTTGCTGTTGGCGCTGTGCCCAGCCGTCGCGCGCGTCGGCCCACAAAACGCAGGCCAAAAGGAAACTCGGCGCGACGGGTTTGCCCTCGCCGACGCGCCGGTCGGTGTCTTTCAGCGCCGCTTTGACAAATGGCGACTCGGCCCGCTCCACCACCACATCCAACAGCGGGTAAATGCCTTTGGCCAGACCCAGTAGCTTGAGTTGTTCGATCGAGGCCAGCGCATGCCCGGTTTG
>JANOXL010000283.1:0-3979 GCA_031418395.1 Rhodoferax sp.
CCACTTCGCGCCGGTGCTCCAGAAACACCTCGATCAGGTCCTTCAGGTTGCACAGCTTGGGCTGCCCGTTGACCAGGGCGACCATGTTGATACCGAAGGTATCTTGTAGCTGCGTCTGTTTGTACAGATTGTTGAGCACCACTTCGGGCACTTCGCCGCGCTTGAGTTCAATCACCAGGCGCATGCCTGACTTATCACTCTCGTCCTGGATGTGGCTGATGCCTTCGATCTTCTTCTCGTGCACCAGCTCGGCCATGCGTTCCTGCAACGTCTTCTTGTTCACCTGGTAGGGCAGCTCGTCGACGATGATGGACTGGCGCTGGCCTTTGTCGATGTCTTCAAAATGGCATTTGGCGCGCATCACCACGCGGCCGCGGCCTGTGCGGTAGCCGTCCTTCACGCCGTTGATGCCGTAAATGATGCCGGCGGTGGGGAAGTCTGGCGCGGGGATGATCTCCATCAGCTCGTCAATCGAGGCCTGGGGGTTGCGTAACAAATGCAAGCAACCGTCAATCACTTCATTCAGGTTGTGCGGCGGGATGTTGGTGGCCATGCCCACGGCGATTCCCGAGGAGCCATTGACCAGCAGATTCGGAAACCGAGCGGGCATGACCAACGGCTCTGATTCGCTACCGTCGTAGTTGGGGCCGAAGTCGACGGTTTCCTTGTCCAGGTCGGCCAACAACTCATGGGCGATCTTGGACATGCGGATTTCGGTGTACCGCATGGCAGCGGCGTTGTCGCCATCGACGGAACCGAAGTTACCCTGGCCGTCGACCAACATGTGGCGCAGCGAAAAGTCCTGCGCCATGCGCACGATGGTTTCATATACCGCGCTGTCGCCATGCGGGTGGTATTTGCCGATGACGTCGCCCACGATACGGGCGGATTTTTTGTAAGGGCGGTTCCAGTCGTTGTTCAACTCGTGCATGGCGTACAACACGCGCCGGTGCACGGGTTTGAGACCATCGCGGGCGTCTGGCAGCGCCCGACCGACGATCACGCTCATCGCATAGTCGAGGTAACTGCGCCGCATCTCCTCTTCAAGGCTAATGGGCAAGGTTTCTTTGGCGAACTGGGTCATCAGATGGGTCGAACGGGTAAGGCTGGGGCTGGCGAACGGGTGGTGGTGGCCCGCTCGGGTGCCGGGTATGAGCCGGGCGGATGCTTTGATTTTAGGGGCAAGTCGATGTCGTTCCAGAGCAACATATCGGGTAAAAAGCGGTTTTGTCTGACATCCTTATGCCAGCGCGAAGGCGTCGTGGCACTTTGGCTGTGGCACAATAGGTCGAACGTATCAAGTGGTGGGCACTTGAATCGTCCGATTAATCGCAGCGCTGCTGCGGCCTTTCCCTTGAGGAGAACCATGAAAAAATTGAACAAAGTGGCAATGTTGTTGGCTACCGCAGCACTGGCTACCGCCGCAGGCGCTCAAACTGTTGACAACTGGCGCAATGCTGGCGCTGACCTGGTCTGGAAAAACGGTACGCAAGAACTCTGCTGGCGTGATGCCAACTGGACGCCTGCCACCGCCGCTGTGGGCTGTGACGGTGCCATTGTGGCGCCGCGTGCGGCTGCCGCTGCACCGGCACCGGCACCGGCACCAGCACCTGCACCGGCACCTGCACCGGCACCGGCACCTGCCGCCGCTGCACCGGCACCAGCACCGGCACCAGCACCTGCACCGGCACCGGCACCCGCTGCTGCCACCAAAGTCACCTACGCCGCTGACGCGTTCTTTGACTTCAACAAATCTGTGTTGAAGCCCGAAGGCAAAGCCAAGCTGGACGACCTGACCGGTAAAGTCAAAGGCATCAACCTGGAAGTCATCATTGCTGTGGGTCACACTGACGCCATCGGCAGCGATGCTTACAACCAGAAGCTGTCGGTCAAGCGCTCGGAAGCCGTCAAGGCCTACCTGGTGTCCAAAGGCATGGAGAAAAACCGTGTTTACACCGAAGGCAAGGGCGAGAAGCAGCCTGTTGCTGACAACAAGACCAACGAAGGCCGTGCTAAAAACCGCCGCGTTGAAATCGAAGTGGTCGGTACCCGCGCCAACAAATAATCATCTCCGGATGGTTTAAGAAACCCCGCTGAGGCGGGGTTTTTTTATGTGCGTGTGCAAACGCGGATGCATCGCTTAACCACCTTTTGGCCAATACTTCGCCTTCGCTGGGTTAAGGTGAAGCCAACGCCGAGCCGTCACCGCTTCATCGTTTGGTTTCCCCAGCTGCGTTCGCTGAAGCGCAATTTTTTCCGGATAATCCAGACATGAGCGCCACCGCCACCACCAACGCCAACGCTGACCCCGCCGAGCTGGCCAAGTTCTCTGATCTTGCGCACCGCTGGTGGGACGCCACCGGCGAGTTCCGCCCGCTGCACCAGATCAACCCGCTGCGCTTGCAGTGGATCATGAGTCAATGCGCGTTGAAGGGCAAAAAGGTGCTCGATATAGGCTGTGGTGGCGGCATTTTGACCGACGCCATGGCGCGTCAGGGTGCCCAGGTGCTGGGGATTGACCTGGCGACCAAAGCGCTACGGGTGGCAGAGCTTCATGCACTCGAAGCCGGCACACCCGGCATTACTTACCGCGAGGTCAGCGCGGAAGACCTGGCAAGCGAGCAAGCGGGCCAGTTTGATGTCGTGACCTGCATGGAGATGCTTGAACACGTGCCCGACCCATCGGCCATCGTGCAAGCCTGCAAGACGCTGGTCAAACCCGGCGGCTGGGTGTTTTTCTCCACCATCAACCGAAACCCCAAGGCCTTTTTGTTTGCCGTCGTGGCGGCGGAATACGTGCTGAACCTGCTGCCCAAAGGCACGCATGACTATGCCAAAATGATTCGCCCCAGTGAGCTGGGTCGCTGGTGTCGGCAAGCCAGTTTGGAGTGGCAGCAGTCGCGCGGCCTGGAACACAACCCGATCACTGATCGCTATTGGCTCAGCGGCGACACCAGTGTGAATTACCTGGTCTCGACGCAGCGGCCTGCTTGAATTGTGCAAGCCATTGATCCAGCCCGATGAACTATGAACTGTTCGCCCTGAGCCTGCCCGCGGGCTCAACACGAACGGAATTTAAGTCTTCACTGGGTCTGCGCATTCCGGTGTGCAATTTGAACCTGTCTGTCTGCCACATCAAGGCAAGCCTCACTTCACCACGTCCTTACCATGTTCACTGAAATAGACGCCATCCTGTTTGACCTGGACGGCACTTTGATCGACAGCGCGCCCGACCTGGGCGCCGCCGCTGACAAAATGCGCATCGACCGCGGCCTGCCCAGTTTGCCGCTGGCGCATTACCGCCCGATGGCCGGTGCCGGCGCGCGTGGCATGCTCGAGATCGGTTTTGGCATGACGCCGCAGCACCCGGATTTCTTGACGATGCGCGAGGAGTTTTTCGTCAACTACGAACGCTGCTTGACAGCACGCACTTTTGCGTTTGAAGGCGTCAACCAGCTGATCGCCGACTTACTCGCCAGAAACTTCAAATGGGGCGTGGTGACCAATAAATCTGCGCGTTTCACCCTGCCACTCACTGGCCAAATGCCCTTGTTTGCCAGCGCAGGCGCCATCGTCAGCGGCGACACGACACCCCACGCCAAACCCCACCCTGAGCCCCTGTTTGAAGCCGCGCGGCGCCTGCAGGTCGACCCCGCGCGGTGCGTCTACGTAGGTGACGATGAGCGCGACATCATCGCCGGTAACGCCGCCGGCATGGCCACAGTCGCCGCCACCTACGGCTACCTGGGCAAAGTCGCCGACACCGCAACCTGGGGCGCGCATGCGCATATTGATTCGCCGCTGGCGTTGCTGCAACTATTGGGTTGAGACGGTGGGTTGAAGCGATGGGCTAAAGCGGTGGGTTGAAGCTGGGGGTTGAGGCTATGGGGCTGAGGTGGTGAGCAGCTTGGGCGGGCTGAACCCAATGTTAACACCCATGTTAATTTTAACGTCCCAAAAGAGTCGCTTTTGATTTTTC
>JANOXL010000284.1:0-3231 GCA_031418395.1 Rhodoferax sp.
CAGGGCGTCTTCACCACCGGCGGCGAGCGGATTGACGCTGCGCTGCTGGCGGCCTGCCCCGTCTTGAAGGTCTGCGCCAACATGGCAGTGGGCTACAACAACTTTGATGTGCCCGCCATGACCGCTGCAGGCGTGCTGGCCACCAACGCGCCCGATGTGCTGACCGAAACCACCGCCGACTTTGGCTTTGCCCTGCTGATGGCGACGGCCAGGCGCATCACCGAGAGCGAGCATTTCCTGCGCGCCGGCCAATGGACCAAATGGAGCTACGACATGTTTGCCGGCTCCGACATTCATGGCGCCACCCTGGGCATTCTGGGCATGGGCCGCATCGGGCAGGGCATTGCCAAACGCGGCGCGCACGGCTTTGGCATGAAGGTGATCTACCACAACCGCTCGCGCCTAGACGCTGCGGCAGAAGCCGCCTGCAAGGCGCAATACGTCAGCAAAGAAGAGTTGCTGCGCACTGCAGACCACGTGGTGCTGGTGGTGCCGTATTCCAAAGAAGCCCACCACACGATCGGCAAGGCCGAGCTGGCGATGATGAAAACCACCGCCACGCTGGTCAACATTGCACGCGGCGGCATTGTGGACGACGCGGCCCTGGCCGACGCCCTGCGCCATAAGAAAATCGCCGCCGCTGGCTTGGATGTGTACGAAGGCGAACCCAAAGTTCACCCTGACTTGCTGACCGTGCCCAACGTGGTGCTGACACCGCACATTGCGAGTGCCAGTATTCCAACCCGAAAAGCCATGGCGCATTTGGCGGCAGATAACCTGATTGCTTATTTGGGCAAGAACACGGCCTTGACGCCATTGAATCCGCAGGTGATCCGCCCCCAAATAGGCGCCTGATCGGGCCGCTGTGCGCAAGACGCCACTTTGGAAGGTGTGAGGGAATTACTCCGTTTCCAAATCATTGATTTAGTAGGCACAACGACCTACAGCAATGATTTAGGGATGGAATCAGGTCAAGAAAAACTTGATGCCTGCCACCAGCAACACGGCGGCCAAAAACGCCTTGATCAACTTGGCCGGGAACCAGCGGCTACCCAAGCGTGAGCCAATGTAGCCGCCCACGCCTGCGGCCACCAGGAGCGGCAGCAAAAAGTCAGGCAGCTTGCCGCCGCCCAGCAGGTTGCCAGTCAATCCAGCCACCGAGTTACACAGGATAAAAAGTGCAGACACAGCCGCTGCCGGTTTCGCAGTGGCCCAGCCCATCAGCAGCAAAAGCGGTGTCAAGAAAATCCCGCCACCCGTGCCCGTCAAGCCTGAAAGCAGCCCGATACCCGCGCCGGCGCCCAGCGCCAGCGGCACCGAGGGCAGGGTGGCCGGTTTTTCGGCCCCCGCTGGCCACACCAAACGCAGCGCCGAATACACCAGCACCAAACCCATCAAAACCTTGAACGCGGCGCTTGGCAGCGTCACATAACCACCCAAAAACGCCAGCGGAATCGCCAGCACGGCAAACGGCCAAAACAAGCGCCAGTTGAAATGCCCGGCGCGGTAAAACTGCCACGAACCAATCAAAGCCACCAGCACATTCAGCGCCAGCGCGGCAGGCCGAATCTGGGCCGGTGCAAAACTCAAAAGCGACATCACCGCGATGTAACCCGAAGCCCCCGCGTGGCCCACGGAAGAGTACAAAACCGCGACAACAAAAACGCCGACCAAGAGCGGCAACAGGGTTTCAATAGGCATGCCGCAACTGTATCCGAAAGCCAAGCGGTTGCAGCTTCCACGAAGTCTTCTGCGGCCCAGGCTGCTGTTGCAAACAGGCAGGTTTGGTGGCGCCCGGCAAGCGGTTGAATCCAGCCGCCTAGGCGCCTGTGAGTGAAGCGTAGCCGCTGATCGCCTGGCTGAGGTTCACACGGGCGCGCGCCTCAAGGAGCACGCTGAAATGCGCCGTGCTGAAGATCTGCGGGCGATCCAGAAAACCTTGCAGCACCGCGCGGCGTTTGGATTTGAACAAGTCTTCCGGCACAAACGCATATTCACGGCGGATTTGCTGCTCGTATTGCGCGAAGCGTGGGTCGCTGGCCCCCAAAATTGACAGATCAATATCGACCAGCAGCTTCTCGTCAGGCCACTGTGGCAGCGCCTTGTGTTGCGTTGCCATGACCAGGGCCTGAACCCGCGCGGCAACCTCCATCGAAACGCCAGCTTCCAGCAAGGCGCGGCTGGCCCAGGCGGCGCTTTGAGCCTCGTTGTCGTTCACCTGTAGTTCGTAAACGGCATCGTGAAACCACAACTCGGCCTCGACCTCGCCGGGGTGCTGCGCGAGCCTGCGCACGTGGCTGAAGTGTTCCAGGCACTCGCCCAGATGTTGCAGTGAGTGGTAATGGCGATCCGGCTGCGCATAGGCAGTGAGCAGTTGATCGTAAATGCCCGCGCCGTCACCCCGCGCGCCCAGAGTGCGCCACAGCGTCTGCCATGAACTGGGCAACAAGTCCGAGGTCATATTAAATACCCAAATTGGGGTTGATTGGTCGATTTTTGGCGGTCCGAATGCCGATTAACGAAAATAGTGGCACTCTGGTCTCGTATTTATTGAATAGTTTGCTATCAAATATGTATGACTCGAAAACGCCAAATCAAATTCTTTTTGTTTTTGTACAGTGCAATCAACACCTTGTGACAGTACGAGGCCAGCGGGTGGTAATACAGCGTCAACCTCATGGGCGACCTTCCATTACTGCCTTGAATACTGCCTTGAATACCTGCCTTGAATACTAGCTTCCTTTGTTCGCCGCTGGCCGCCAGCCAGTGCAGCGCGTCGTGCGACTGCACTGTGTTGCTCACGCCATATATTTCGGTGCGGTTGCAGGTAGAGACAAGGGTCAGCTCAGGCTCGCCAGAGCCAGTTTTAGACTGCAAAGCTGTGCGCAGGCCGGTCAAAGTGGGCGATAACTGGTCCAGCGCAAACGCGAATCTACCGCGCACGTCGAGCGGCGCAGTGGTGTGGTTAATGCCGAGGGCCCAAACAGACATCTTCACATTATAAAATAGACCCGTAAATCGTTCATTGACTGGTTGCAAAGCCATACATTTGCGCACAAACTGCCTTTTTCGCCACCACGCTTGACCTTTAACTACCTGCCATGGGCTTTTTAGACATCGTTAACCATCTGCTCAACTTTGTTGCACCGGCTGCTTTTGTGGCTTTTTGGATGGTGTTAGTTGTACGGCTTATCTGGAAAAAACGGCAGATTCCCGACGCATTCATTAAAC
>JANOXL010000285.1:0-14060 GCA_031418395.1 Rhodoferax sp.
TTTCAATATTTCTTCGTCCCCTTCCTTCTTGCAAATCATGCCCTTGTACAAGTCTTCTCGCATTTTGTCATCGCATAACTGCTCGAACAAGACGCGGCTGTCAATCTCTCTAATCTGGGCCATGGTGTTGAGTTTTCCTAGGGGTGAATTTTTTACCGCTAACAGAGGTGCTTTTCAAATTGCGCGCATGCGAAGGTCAGCCAAAAGGTTTTGAGCCACAACAATATCCTGCGTCAACGCATTTTTTTCAACTGCAGCCAAGGCCGACTCCAAGGTCGCCGTGGCCCGCGTGAAGTCGTCGTTTTCACGACGTTGCAATGCCAATGACGTCGCGATTCTCAAAGCCTGGGAGGTCATGCCGCGTTCATCGGCGCAGTTTTTGGCCCGCTGCAGCCTTTGCATACAGCGGACATGTCTGTCGTGTTCATGCACCTCGTGCACAAAAAGTATTTCCGCTTCAATACGCAAGATTTCTGGCTCCCAGTACCGCTCGCCAAACCGCTCAACAATGCTTTTTGCCTGGTTGATCGTCGCCAAAGCGCCTGGAATGTCGTTCAGTTCGGCCCTCGCCTTCGCTTGTTTTTCCAAGTAAAAGGTTCGGGTGAGTACAGCGCCCGTCGCGGCCCAGATGTTGTCGGCCTGCGCCATAGCCTCCAGTCCGCCCTCCAGGTCTCCTAACGCTGCTCGGGCCGCTCCATGCATGAAGCGGGCATGTGCCGCCCACATTTCATGTTCACCCGCCACGCAAATGTCGACAGCCCTTTGGCTTGCGGCCAGGGCTTGTTCGGCGTCGCCGCAAACCAGAAAGACAAGTGATTGCATACCGAGCGCCTGGCCGATGCCCAGCCTGTGCTCAAGGCGCTCCGCTAGTTCCACTGCTTCCTGCGCCATGGCGAGTCCCTGGAAGGGGCGCCCAAGCTGCCATTGGCAAAACGACGCATACATCAGGCTCATGACCTCCGGGCTTTGCAGGGTTGTTGAATGAACCTCCGCGCTGCGGCAGGCTTTCACACAGGCCAACATATGCCACAGTGATGTTTCCATCTCACCTTGGTGGAATAGCAGATTGGCCAGCGCCCAACTGCATTGGGCCTGCACGAACGTGTCGTTGAATCCCTTCGCCGATTGCCGCGCTCGCTCAATGTAAGCATGGGCTTGAGCGAAATCGCCCCGAAGAAAATGGTAGCTCTGTATGCCAAGCTCAGACCGCAATATGGCCCGCTGGTCGCGCAGCTTGTGGCCCAGCGCTAATGCAGCCATGTAGTTTTCGCCAACGCCATCGGACCCGGAACCTTTCAAAGCGGTCAGTTGGCCGGCCATGGCCAAATGGATCTCCAGTGAATAATTGTTCTTGGCCTCGCTATCCGCTATCGAGCCGACCATTTCCTGCGCCAAGTTGAGATGGGAGAGCGACTCCTGATGGCCAGCGCTGGTCTTGAATTTTTTGGCCGCCAGCAGGTGCCATTTAGCGGCTTCTTTGCGCGAACCGCAGGCCGCGCAATGCCGGGCCATGACTTCTGGCTGGGAACTGGCAATGGATGGAAACTGGGATGCAATCATTTCTGAGATGGCTTTGTGCAACATGAGCCGATCTGCGTCCCACAACGACTGGTAAGCAGCCTCCTGCACCAAGGCGTGGCGGAAATGGTAGGTGGCAAGTTCCAAGTCTGTGCTCGGAACGATCAGACCACTTTTGAGCAAAGTGGCCAGATGTTGCTTGGCCTGGTATGGAGACATGCCAATCGCAGGGTCGCTGGCCAAGCCATGCAACAGCTCAAGCGAAATACTGCGGCCAATGACGCTGCAAACCCCAGCCAAATAGCGGGCCGGGCCTAGGTTATCCAGTCGTTGTGTCAGCAGGCCGTTGATCGTCATGGGTATCGGTAAGCCGCTGGGCGTGCCAGTATGAGTGCCGGGATGGTTCGCCAAATTGGCTTCTATCGCCATACGGGCGCACATCTCAACGAACAGCGGCACACCATCAGATTTACCAACAATTTGGGCAACGAGCGCTTTTGGCAGAACGTTTTCTTCGGTCAATTGCAACACTAGGCTTTGCGCGGCTGTCGCGTCCAGTCCGGACAAATGCAAAAAATCGTCAGTCAGCGCTGATTTTTCAGGGGACTGCGCATCAGCCCGTTCTGTCAACACCACCAACAACCGTGAAGCGCTGGACTTGGCTTTCAGAGTCTGGAGGAATTCGTGGGTGGACGGGTCAATCCATTGGACATCTTCAAGTACCAGGCAAAGCGGTCTTTGTTCTGCTTGGTCTAGCAACCAATTGGTGGAAGTTCGCAGTATGAAGTGGCGACGGGTTTCATTGGCTGGCACTATGTCGGATACTGGGACGGTACCCGGCATTCCGAGCAAAAAACTGATGACAGACCGGTTCAAATTCTCGGAGCCATTGGAAGAAAAAACTGCATCCAGTTTCGCTTGCCGTTGGATGTCGTCGTCTGCGGCGTTGATAAGAAACCAGCGTTCAAGCAAATCTATGATCGGGCCAAATGGGCGGTTTATGTTTTCTTGAAAACACCGGCAAAGGTGGGTGCGACCGCCGCCCTCGTCGCCAATACCGGCGCAAAAAGCTGTCATGAGCCTTGTTTTTCCGATTCCTGCCTCACCGGTCAAATGCAGCCAGCGACTTTGTCCTGCAGACGCAGCGTCCCAGTGGCGCTTAAGCCAGGAAAGCTCGGCGGTGCGACCAACCAGATCTGTCTGGGTCCTGCTCAATACGTACTTGGTGCGCCGAGGCAAAACCTTGTTCAGCTGGTACACCTTTGTGGGTGCAGAAAAACCCTTGAGTGGTTTGTTGTCGGCGACTAGTTCGTACTCAAACTGCTCGACCGTCAACAGAGCGGTTGCTTCGCTGACCAGAACCTGGCCCACCTGGGCTAGCCCCTGAATGCGAGCAGCGAGATGAACGGCCAGACCGACGACGTGATCCGATGAAACTGCCACCTGACCGGTGGCCAGTCCGACCCGGATATCGATACCCAGTTTGGCCGAGGATTCGGTTAACTCCAACGCCGCATGGACTGCGCGGCTTGCTGTGTCTTCCGCCGCCACCAGTGTGCCAAAGTAACACATGATCCCGTCATCGCCTTGTGGCTGATCGCTTACACCACCCCAAATACGCACGACATTGGCAAAACGCGTGTGGCAATCCTGCAACGCGATGGAATACAAGTCTGCACCCATACGTTCGATGAGCGATGTGGAGCCCACGATGTCATAGGAGAGTGTTGTGACTTGGCGAAAGCTGCGGCCAGCAACGTGCGGTGGGGATGGCGTCGGCGCCGGCCTTGTCGCGCCTGCATACAGGGAAAGGGCCGGGCTGCCACGGTATTTGGGTGGCGTATTGGTCTCAGGCCAAGCGCCCCTGAGTGCTTGCGAAATGCAATTGCCGTAGACCCATCCGACAAAAGCAGGGTCATCCTCATCCTTGGATGGCCACTGGATAAGGCAAATATGGTTTTGCCGGTGCGCTCGAGCCGCAATTTGTTGGCCCATTGTCGGCCATCCCGCGCCAGCTGACGGGAGCCCGATTTGTTCAAACACAGTAATTTGAGCTGCCTGCTCCAGTTGCCGCAACTCGGTATCTTCCTGTAGTAAATCCAAACTCCATTGGAGATTTCCCAAAAAGTGGACGATGGCCGATGTCAAGCCAGGCCATGGCCCGCGTGGTAGGCCCGGGCTGGCTTGGTAATTGCGCACTGGCATACCCGTGGACTTTTCGATTTCCAGACGGCGCCGCTCCAGGTGGGGGGACTTCCTCTCAAAGTATTGGGGTCCGCAATCCACAAGCAGAACCGACGCGGACTGGGGTCTGACCAACTGAGGCAATGTTGGCTCCCGCATCAGACTTCCGGCTAACGTTTGCAGTGTCATGTGGTGATGTCGTCCCCATTCGTGGCTTCCATCAAATGCAAACTCCCAAGGCACCGCGAAAAACTGGGGGTGCAAACGCAATTCGAGGCGGGCAGCTTCTGCACCGCGAAGACGGTCTTGAATACGTGGCGGTATCAGTTGCGAAAAAAGTGCGGTGCCAAATGAAGGGCTTGAACCGTTTCGCCACAACATTTCAAGATTCGCCAAATGGGTGATCGCGTCGGGCACTTCGCCAACCGTGAGATTGCCGATAGCGTCAGTGAACGAAACCTGAAGGACTCCGTCCGCAAGGCCAAATGCCAAGCGTAGCTGTGGCAGCACCTGGCCAGAAGCTTGCAATCCGCCCCCGCCTGCTTCAATGATCGGTGTGGATAAATCGACGGAATTGATGCTCACATTCAATTTGAACCGGCACTTTCAGTAGGTAGTTGAGTCGGGAGTAGAGCCATCATCTCGCAACAATTTCTCGGCGTCATCCACAAAATGGATGACGGATCTGGACGATACCAATTGTGAACAGAGGTATCGCAATTTTGCAAGTGCGAATTCGCGCTGCGACTCAAAGGCCACGGCGGATGGGTCGAAAACTCCCTACCAACGCAGCGGCAGAGTTTTAAGCAATTCAATGCGCTTCTCGTGTTTACGCAAGTACCCGCCGCGCTCCAGGTCTTTCATGATGCGGCTGACCATTTCTCGGCCGCAGCCGATACGGCCGGCCAGTTCGTCGTGGGTGATGCGTTCTTCTATGCGCTGGCTGCCGTCGGGTTGGGGTTTGGCCAGGCCGTAGAGGCAGGCGGTGAGGCGGCCATAGACGTCGATGAGGGCGAGGTTTTTGGCGTTAAGCGTGGTGGCGCGCAGGCGGCGGATCACCTTGGCGAGCAGTTGCAGCGCAAATTCGGGTTGGATGGCAATGAAGGCGAGCAGCCGGGGGCGCGTGATGACAACGCAAGTGGTGGCCGCCAGGGTAATCACTGAAGCGGAGCGCGCTTCGTGGTCCAGCGCCATTTCGCCAAAGTATTCCCCCGCGTTGAAGACGCCGTAGGTGATCTGTTTGTCGTTCTCGTCCAGGCTATAGGCTTTGACCTGGCCTGTGAGGATGATGAACATGGTGTCGCCCACGTCGCCCTCGGCAATGATGATGGTGCCCTTGCGGTAGCGGCGCAGCTCGCCTTGCGCGGCTAATTCGCGCAGCAGCGGGGGGTGGCGTTCATCGAAGCAAAAGGCTTGTAGGGGCGGGTCGAGCGGCATCTGTGGGGCTTCTTGAGGATGCCCGCAGTGTAGATGCCTGGTACCCGGGCGGCACTGGGATGCAGTGTTTTGACAACACCATAATTAACATGGGTATTAATTATATGTGCTTTGACCCCTGGTTTTCAAGAATTTTTGAATTTTCGGCTATTGGGTCTCGTGATATATGGATGAAAAGCTATAAATAGTATAGCAATCTAATTCACTGAAATATTGTTTCAGGCGAACACCGCAGCCCGTGGCTTTGGGTGGTTAGCTTTCTTCACGTCGCTCAGAAGTTCAGGAAAATTCAGCGCCATGTGCAGCGAGACGGGCGGCAAAACAGAGATTTTTTCGATCAAATCGCGCAGGCTGTCGCAGGCGGTTTTCTCGCGGATGGAGCGCAACTGCGTGCGTACGGTGGAAACCTGCATGCCGTGGCTGGTGGCGATCTGTTGGGGCCGCAAACCCTTGCAAAGCTGCGCCAGCACCTGGCCTTCAGCGCTGGTCAGCCCGCGCTCGCGGGCAAACAGCGTCACCGTGGTGGTGTCGCAGATTTGCTGTTTTGAAAACGCCAAAAGCGCATAACCCGGCGCTGAGAGCGGCATCACCGCCACCGAGCAGTCGGTACCCTCTTTGCCTTCGCGCCCTTTGAATTGCAGCAGCCCGCGCTGGCCGATTTTGGTGCGTTGCAATGCCAGGTGCAGTTGCTGCACATCCGCCTGGCGCCGGGGGCGCAGCAGGCCCTCGTGAACACAAAGGCCATTGTTCACCGTGCTGTCGTTTTGCAAGGCGGCCAGTGCCGGTCCGTTGGTGAACAGCACCTGCTGGGTGTCAACAGCGATGACGGCCAGGCCGTAGTCCACCTGGTTCAGCGCAGCGCGCATCAGGCTGAGCTCCAGCGTGGGTTCGTTCAGACCAGGCAGGTTGAAAGTAGATGCGGCCATATCAGTTCTCCTTTTTTGGGCCACCGCGACGCCAGCAGCATCTGTGTTTACGGGGCATGGAAGAACTTTACGAAGGCACCCGACTTTCAGGCGGGCACTTTGTCGCGTTGATTTTGTGACTTATTCACAAAACGCTGGATTCAAGCCTCAAACGGGCATTTGTACCCAATTTGTGCGATGTGTGAATAGAAGTAACGGCGCAAAGTCGCCCTACCTCAAACGCACAACCGCGCGGGGCATTTCTCGTTGAACTTCAACCTTTAGGAGCAAATCATGGACTCTCAACTCAAGCGGCTCACCCTGGCTTTGGCCGGGGCGGCCGTGCTGACATTGGCCGGGTGCGGCGGCACCAACGGCGTGGCCGAATCCACCACCGCCGACGTGGCCACCACGGTGATTGACGGCCCAATCAAAAACGCACTGGTCTGCCTGGACAAAGACGGCGACGGCCTGTGCGGTGCCGGCGAACCCTCGGGCCGTACCGACGCTAACGGCAACTTGACGCTGAAAGTCGCCAAGGCTGACCTGGGCAAATACGCGTTGGTGACGATGGTCGGCACAGACGCTGAAGACGCTGAAAACGGCGGCGCCATCACCGAGCCCTTCAGCATGTCAGCCCCTCCGGGCAAACCTGCGGTCATCAGTCCGCTGACGACCATGATTCACCAGGCCATGCAAGCGGGCGGCGCCACGGAGGCTGAGGCCGAGGCCGTGGTCAAAGAGCAAACCGGTGTGGTCGTCAATCTGTTTGAAGACTTCACCACCGTGGCCAGCAAAGCCGCGTCGAAAGCCGCTGGCGGCAGTGACCCCGGCAAGGTGGCGCGCATGATCGTGATCACCACACAGGCGCAAAACAAAATCGTCAGCGCCTCCTTGGGCGCACAGGCGCTGGACGGTTCGACCATTGGCCCGGCGGATCTGAAACGCGCGGTGCAGAAAAAACTCAGCCAAATCCTGCCGCAGATCGTCTCTGAGCTGAATGAAGCAGAAGCCAATCCAGCCAACGACACGCAAAAGAAAAAAGAAGCCGCGCTTTTGGGCAAGATCGGCGCCAGCCTGATGAGCGCTGCCGCCGTGAAAACGGAAGTAGCGGTGATCAACCAGGTGGCGAAGGTGGAGCCGCCGGCAGCGCCGATTGCCACGGCGTCAATTTCCTTCCTTGACTACACCAATGCGAGCAACTGGAACCGCCGCATGTTCACCAGCACCGCTGCGCAAAACACGCTGGATGCGAATAACAACTACCGGTTTGAAGACCGCCGCTTGCGCAGCTTCAACGGCACGTTGGCGGTGTGGGGCTTTGGCAGCAATCCGGACAGCCAGGCCAGCCTGCATTTCAATGGCACCACCTGGGCGCCGTGTGGCCTGAACTTTGAGGGTTTAAGTTCAGTGCGCGATGCGCAGGGCACCAGCAAATTCAACTACTGCGACAACTTCAGCAATGGCAAGTCGAACCGCGCGAACTTTGACATCGCCGGAAAAACCATGATGGAGGTTTACCAGCAGATCGTTGACGCGGGTTACACCAACTTCACGATTGCGAATGCAGCCACCGTGCTTGGCAGCGCTATATTTCCTGCCGACTCGAAGATCGGGTACAACCAGTCCACCGACGCTTTCCGGTCCTACGTGTATCTTCCAGGTTCCAACAACTGGATGTTCAAGACGCCGTATAGCGTAGGCGGTGATGCCCAGGGCATCAACAACCACCCCGTTTGCAACGCGACCTATACCCGCACCGATGCCGCTACTCTGGAGGAAATGGTGGCCAACTTCCGCGGCACGCCGTGCAAATACAGCGTCGACAACGGCATTGCCGGTTTCCCCAGTGATGTACCCAACGAAGACTGGGGCAATACCGCGGTGAATATTGGCAATCTCTCCGCGACTTTGACGACGACGCTGGCACCTGTCGTGTCAACAAACCCCCCATCACATTACACCGGCAACATCTCCTTCCGGGCCGCATTTACCAGCGGTGCGGCCAATGAGGTGACGTATTACCGGTGCAAACAACGCCAGATCAACGGTAGTTTGCGTCAATGTGTGCCCACCGGTGAAAAAACCACCTACAGCATCATCACGCTGGCGGATGGCGCACGGATATTGAAATTTGCCTCGCCACCCGCCGCCGCTGCCAATTTGACCTATCACCGCATCTTCGTGGAGCGCGCCGGCAAGGTGTTTGCCGGCTACGTGGACAAGCTGGGCGTGCGCAACGAGGCACGTTTGAATTTGCCTGCAGCGAACGCGCTCTTCACGCAACTGGGCATTAACAACCTGGTTGACCCCGATGTGCGGCCTGCGCTGACCCGCGCGTCGTACCAGGGCACCTGGGACGTGCGCGGTTCGACCAACCCGGTGCCCGGGGGTGTCAGCCGAGTCGGCACGCGCGTGGCGATTGGCCAAGACGGTTTGGTTACCTGTTTTGACAACACGCCGGGTAACGTCAATCCAGCCGATACAGCCTGCGTGCAGAGTTTCGACCCCGTCACTGGTGCATTCAGTGGGACCTCGGTCAACGGCAACAATCGCAGTGGTGTGTTGAACTTCATCAGTGGGCAAGTAACCGGAACGTTCAATCTTCCGAACGACCTTCCGCCCGTTGTAAATGGCACCATGATCGGACAGCGCCGCTGATCCGCCACCCTGGCAATAAGAAAACCCCGCTTCGGCGGGGTTCTTTTTTGGAAGTGACCCAAGCTCAACGCTGCGAATTCAACTCCCGCGCATCCCGCTCATACGCCGCGAGGCGCCCCACCGCACGGCGGCGCTGCTCGGGGGTGGTACTGTTGTGCAGGGCTGCAAAACTGGCGCAGCTTTCGCGCACCAAGCGCGCGCTGTAAGCACGGTAGGTGATGTCGGGCGACTGGTTCAAGCGGGCGATGTAAGCGCGCAGTTGGGCAAGTGCTTCCGCCGCATTGGGCCGTGGCACACCGGGTGCCTGACCGCTGATGTTGCGCAGGTTTTGCATCAGGTCTTGCTGGCGGCGCTGGCGCTCGGCCTGGTTAAGCGCGCTGTCGGATTGGGAGGTTTCGAGCGAGCTGCGCAGGGTGGTCAACTGGCGCTCTTCGAGTTTGCCGTAGAACTCCTCGGCGCGCTCGGTGTTGCTTTTGAGTCGCCGCTCAAAACGCTCGGCGGCAGTGGCCTGCAGCCACTCTTTGCGCCACTGTTCGTTGCCTTTTTCAAGTTTGGCTTCGATGTGTTTAATCTGCTCGGGCCGCAGGCTCATCGCCAGCCACACGGCGGCGGGTTCGACCTGGCGGGTGACCGCGTTAAACCGTTCGCGCGTCTCGTCGAACATGCTGCACACCTGCGGCGCGGTGATATCGGCATTGGCCAGCCGCTGCATTTTTTGCAGCAAATCAGCCAATTTGGGCAGCTCTTCCGCGCGGTGCCAAGCCAGAAGACGGGTGAGTTCATCACGCACTTTGGGGGTTTGCTCTGACTGGATATCGACATAACCGTCAATCCACCAGTAGCCAAACTCGGGCGAGTTGTTGTAGGCGAGTTTGATGGCGCTGCACGCCTGTAGCAACAGCAGCGCCAAGATCGCAAAAAGCCAGCCGATAATCCGTTTTGAATTCATGAAGGACTCACTAAGACATGACGTCAATTATTAACGCAACGGCTGCCCCCGCGGTGGACGTGGTCATCATGGCGGCGGGTAAAGGCACCCGCATGAAGAGTAAATTGCCCAAAGTGCTGCACCGGCTGGCCGGGCGGGCCTTGCTGCAACACGTGGTCGACACCGCCGCTGGCCTGCAGGCGCGCCGTGTGGTGGTGATCACCGGGCATGGCGCTATGGAGGTGGAAGCCGCTGTCGCCGGTTTTGCAGGGCCTGTCGACTCAAATGGCACTCGTCCAGAGTTGAAGTTCGTGCGCCAGGAGCCGCAGCTGGGCACCGGGCACGCGGTGCAGCAGGCGGTGCCGGCACTGCCAGATGACGGTATCGTGGTGGTGCTTTCGGGCGATGTGCCGCTGACGCGGCTTGATACCCTGCAGCATTTGATCAAAGCCAGTGGCGGCGACAAATTGGCGCTGCTGACGCTGGAGTTTGCCGACCCCTCGGGTTATGGTCGCATCGTGCGTGATGGTCTTGGCGAGGGCGCGCGTGTCAAGGCCATCGTCGAACAAAAAGACGCGACTGCGCAGCAGCGTGAGATTCGCGAGATTTACAGCGGCATCATGGCGGTGCCTGCCGCTCGGCTCAAAGTGTGGCTGGCCCGCCTGGACAACAAAAACGCGCAAGGTGAGTATTACCTGACCGACGTGGTGAAAATGGCCGTGGCGGATGGCGTGGATGTGGTGGGCTACAAGATCGCGGACGAGGTGCAAGTGGCGGGCGTCAATAGCCCGGTGCAACTGGCTGAGCTGGAGCGGGCATTTCAAAGCCGCTTGGCGCACCAGTTCATGGAGCAAGGCGTGCGCCTGGCCGACCCGGCGCGGTTTGACGTGCGCGGCACGCTCACTTGCGCACAAGACGTGTCGATCGACGTGAACTGCATTTTCGAAGGCCAGGTAACGCTGGGCGAGGGCGTGCGCATCGGTGCGAACTGCGTGGTCGCCAACGCCAGCATTGGTCCAGGAGCGGTGATTCACCCGTTCACCCACATCGACGGTGAAAAACTCGGTGTGCGGGTGGGGGCAGGTGCTTTGATCGGGCCGTTTGCGCGTTTGCGGCCAGGTGCGTTGTTGGGCGACGAGGTCCACATCGGCAATTTCGTGGAAGTGAAAAATTCCACGATGGCCAAAGGTGCCAAGGCCAACCATCTGGCTTACCTGGGCGACGCGGAAGTGGGTGAACGCGTGAACTACGGCGCGGGCTCCATCACCGCTAACTACGACGGCGCCAACAAACACAAAACCGTGATCGAGGCGGACGTACACGTGGGCTCTAATTGTGTGTTGGTCGCACCCGTGCGTATTGGCACAGGTGGCACGGTGGGCGCGGGCTCCATCATCACCAAAGACACACCGCCAGCCACTTTAAGCGTGGCACGGGGTAAACAAACCCAGATCCCCGGCTGGACGCGGCCTAAAAAATGAGCGAAGTGCCGGCCGCAGGTTCATCGCAAGTGCAACCGGCGACCGTCGTGGCTGACGGCTCGGACGTGTCGGACGTATCGGCTGTACCGGGCCTATCGAGCCACGCGGACACCTTGCAGGGCAACGAAGCTGTGTTGTCTGGGCTGCGTGAGGACAACGCGCGGCTCGAACTAGCGCTTGCTGCGGCCACTGAAGAGCTACAGCGTCTGCGCATGAAGGTCTCACACGACTTGCGCGCGCCACTGCGACATGTCGGCGCATTTGCGCAGGTGATTGAAGAAGACTTTGGCCCGCAACTCGATGCGCAGGTGGTGGCGCATTTGAAGACGATTCGAACGGCGGCGGCGCAGATGGGGCAGATGCTGGATGGAATTTTGGCGGAGCCGAGACGCTCAACAGCGACTGATGGATCCTTATAAATTACATTTTATACTATAAAATATATAAAAATAAATCAATTTTACTTAATTTATTATAGCTAAATAAGAATAATTAACGAGACCTAGTTGCCAATTTCTTCGGTAGTCGAGAGCCTAAATTCTATTTTCTGAGTCAAGTCAAAATAACGCCACCGGTGCACCGTGGTGGTGTTGTCCCACATCACCAGGTCGCCAGCCGCCCATACATGGCGATAGACGAACTCGCGTTGTGTCGCGTGTTCCAGCAAATCCATGATCAACATGCGGCCTTCGGCGACGCTCATGCCGACAATCGGCGTCGCCTCACCGCAGCGCAATCCTTACATCCCTGAGGTGCCCACCATCAGCGAAGGCGGCGTGCCGGGCATTGACCTGACCAGCTGGATTGCCATCGTCGGACCACCCGGTATGGCCCCCGACCTGGTCGCCAAAGTCAACGCCGCCTTGGGCCAGACTTAAACTCGCCGCAAGTCAAAGAAGCCATCTCGCGCGGCGCCTACGAGACCTCACACGGTACACCGGCGGAACTGAGCGCTGACATCCGCTCTGCCTACGACAAATGGGGCGCGATGATCAAACAGATTGGGTTTGTGAAGCAGTGACAGCGAAACTGCTGGAATCTGTTTGCTACCATTTATATAGCTAAATAGGCAAATTCCACGAGACCAGAGGGCTGGTTCTCCTTGAAAATCAGTGGCGCCAAGGACAAATCAAGAATAATTAACACTCATGTTAATTTGTAAAAAATCATGCTCCTTCTGATGCCATTGCAAATGCGGCTGTTGTAGGCCAAAGCCTCAAGCCACCGTAACACGTGCGATCCAGCGTTCTGTCGGACCGCACCCCGGTGAGGCGAAAACTGCGACTGAGTCGCCATGGTCGGGCCAATCAGATGGCGCTACGACGCAGTTTTGGGTCTGTTGTCTCTCAGTCGACTACCCGTGAGTTCAGCTTGCCTTTGAGTTCGGCCGTGCGGGCTTGTCGCTGTTTCTCGACCTTGGCAACTTCTGCTTTTCGCTCGCCCTCGCTTTCATTTGACGCCAAGGTGATTGGAATCTCCCTGGCCACGCAATACTCCAAAACGGCGTTGAGCTTGTCGTTTTTGGTCTTTGAAATTTTTGAGTTTGAATCCAGCGATTCACAAATGTCGTTGCGATGGTTGTTCAGGAGCACCGCCTTCACAATGTCAACAACACCATCGACGGCTTTTGAATAATCGGTGCCGGTGGTCGGTTTTGTTCCACCGGCGACAGGCTCCATCAGCACCGCGGAACCGCTGGCAGACGCGGCTAGCTTCTGGGCATTTTTCATCAATTCTTCAATGCCGCCGTAAATCCGTTTGGCAGATTCAAGCGCTTTGTCGGCCTCGGTCTTCTTGGACTTGGCGACTTCCAGCGCATCGGCAGCGGCCTTTTTTTCACCGTCAGTACCGTTTTTTACAGCGGTCACCTTGTCGTTCGCCTCCTTCAGTCCGGAAACGGCCTCGTCGGCCAAGCCTTTGGCTTCGGTCAAATTGTCTGAAGCCTCCTTCAACTCCTTGACGATGTCGCCCAGCGCTTTGCCAATCGCTGCACCGGCTGCTGTCGAAAACGCGGATTGCCGTGCGACCACCGGGCCGGTTATCTGCTCAATCGCCAGCAAACCAATCATCATGTTTTGATAACGCCGCTGCAAAGACTCCATATCATCGTTGTCAATTGAACCCGAGGCGTAGGCTTCACACAAACGGTACATACCATCGCGCAGCAACTGGATGGTTTGGGTTCGCAGGCCAATGCTGGCCGCCGCCTGCGATTGGCTCAGCGCCAAATCAAGATTCGCCTTGCCTGGTACATTGAGGGATGCGCCAACAGAAGTGGCGTAGGCGATCAGTGCGTCAGGGCTAGGCTCTGCGCAAACTGCCGTCCATTGTTTGTCGTTTCCGTACTTTTTGTGTACTGAAAATATGGCGCGCTGGGACGCATCTACCGTCTTGACCTCGGCCTGGTGCCCAGAGAAATTGCGACTTTGCGTATTGAGGTTGGCGCAGCCGACCAGCGTCAGGGCCGAGATGGCACAAACCAAGCGCGATAGCGATTTCATGATGACCTCCTGGAGTGTTGGCTCATCATTGTTGGGCAACCCAACCCGGCGCGCATCCCCAAAATGGTGGAAAAACTTGTACGACCCAACTGCAAGTTGGTTGCCAATTTCAGATTGCGTAATTCGCGCCCGCTATTGCCATTCAGATGCTATAATAAAAGGAGCAATAAAACGCCATTTAACCAGACCTAGAGGCCAATTTTCTATAAATCTCTTCGTCGAGCTGCAAAAAAGCAATATAATTAACACCCATATTAATTATATGGATCTCGGCAACACCGGAAACCCCGGTGCAAATTTCGCGCGCTTCACACTGAAAAACGCCTTCACGTTGCGCACATTGCCGTCTGCAGTGAAGAGCCGCTCCGAGAGCGCCAGGTAGCTGGGCATGTCAGGGGCGAAAACGATCAGCACAAAATCAGGCCCGGGTGAGACGCGGTAACAC
>JANOXL010000286.1:0-1819 GCA_031418395.1 Rhodoferax sp.
GTTGGGCACGCCCGCCACCTTGGCGGTACACACGCTCATGATGGCCGACGCGGCGTGGGCGTAGCGGCCGCCTGGCACGTAGCAGCCCGCAGTGTTGACGGGTATCAGTTTTTGCCCAGCGATCAGGCCATCAATCAGCTCGACTTCAAATTCAAGCAACGACTCGCGCTGGCGCATGGCAAAGTCTTTGACGCGAGCGTGTGCAAAGGCAATATCGTCTTTCACGCCTTGGCTCAAGGCCTTGCTGGCTTTGGCGAAGTCATCTTCGCTGACCACAATCGGGCCATGCCAGCCGTCGAAATCACGGGCATATTTTTCAACCGCTTCACGGCCATTTTTTTGAATGTCTGCTAGCAGGCGTTCAACCGTCTCAGACGTTGCGCTGTCAATCGCCTCATGTGGCGGGGTGGCTTTCTTCAAATACTCAATCGTCATGGAATTCGTTCTCTCACTAGAGTTAATTTACCCGCGGCCTTTCCAAGGCACAACACGGCGCTCAACAAAACGCACCAGATGGTCAAAGGCATAGGCAATCATCGCAATCACCACAATCCCCATAATGACAATCGGCGTTTGCAAAAACCGGGACGCGGACAAAACCGTGTAACCCAAGCCGGAGGTAGCGGCGACCATTTCAGCGGCCACCAGTGTTGTCCAGCCAAAACCGATGCCAACACGCATCGCTGTAAATATTTCTGGCATGGCTGACGGCAGAACGACCATGCGAATCACTTGCCAGCGGGTTGCACCAAACGAATAGGCTGCATGGATCTGCTCAATGGCCGCCGACCTGACGCCAGCACGGGCACCCAAAGCCATCGGTGCGAGGACCGACAGAAAAATCAGCAGAACCTTGGACAACTCATCAATACCAAACCAGATAATCATCAGTGGCAGGTAAGCCAGTGGTGGAATCGGGCGGTAGAACTCAATCGGCGGGTCAAAAATGCCGCGAGCAACCGGGCTCATGCCCATCGCAATGCCAAGCGGAATGCCTACAACGCAGGCCAGCAAGAACGCGCCAAAAACCCGCAGCGTGCTGACCCAGGTGTGTTCCCAAAAACTGGCACCGGTAAAACCGTCTCGCAGCATGGTCAAAAAAGCGTCGATCACGGCCATCGGGGAAGGCAGAAAAAGCGGCTTGACGAAGCCGGCATAGGTGATGAACCACCAGAAAAGCATCAAGCCGGTAATCACGACGGCGCTGATTTTCAAACTGTCGCCCTGGCCAGGTACGCCGTATATTTCGCCGGGCTTGGCTGGTTTGGCCTTCATGAGGCTAGCCCACAGGCCATTGCCACTATTCGCTGGGGTATCACTCATGATGGGCTCCTTCTTCGTCTGCAAAGATGATTTGCAAAATCTCTTCTCTGAGGCCAATAAATTCTGCGGACGCTTTGATCGCCCTGGCGTTGCCCGTCTCAAAATAGCGCCGACTAAATGGCAAGTCGAACACGTGTGAAATACGGCCGGGGCGTGGCGACATCACGATGAGTTTGGTGCCCATGAACAGGGCCTCTTCAACGCTGTGGGTGATAAAAAACACCATCTTGCCGGTGTCGCGCCAGACTTTCAAAATCAGCTCTTGCGCGCGCTCGCGCGTCAGCGCATCGAGCGCGCCCAGCGGCTCGTCCATCAGCAAAATAGCCGGGTAACTGGTCAGTGCCCGGGCAATACCGACACGCTGCTGCATACCGCCCGACAGCTCATAGGTGGCCGATTGCTCAAACTGCTCAAGGCCCAGCAGCTTGATAAATTCTCGGGCAATTGTTTCGCGCTTGGGTTTGTCGTGGCCCTGAATTTTCAAGCCGAAGGCGAC
>JANOXL010000287.1:0-3707 GCA_031418395.1 Rhodoferax sp.
CGCGCTGGCCGACGAAACCATCAAACGCTTTGGTCACGTCGATATTCTGGTCAACAACGCAGGCGCTGCGTGGGGCGCGCCGGCTGAAGACCACCCGGTGGCAGCCTGGGACAAGGTGATGAATCTCAACATTCGCGGTTATTTCATCCTCTCGCAGCACATTGCCAAAGCCAGCATGATTCCGGCCAAAGGCGGCCGCATCATCAATATCGCCTCCATTGCCGGGCTCAACGGCAATCCCAAAGGCATGCAAACCATCGCCTACAGCACCTCCAAAGGTGCCGTGATCAACTTCACCCGCGCGCTGGCCGCAGAATGGGGCGCGCACAACATCAATGTCAACGCAATTTGCCCTGGTTTCTTCATGACCAAACTCGCCAGCGGCCTGATCAAACAACTCGGAGAAGAAAAAATGGCTGCCTCGGCGCCCTTGGGCCGCTTGGGTGATGACGAAGACCTCAAAGGCATCACGCTTTTGTACGCGTCCGAGGCGGGTAAACACATCACCGGCCAGTGGATGGCGGTAGATGGCGGCGTGAGTGTGGTGACTGGATGACTGATATTGTGGCCCACGAATCCGGCTTCGCCATCAAAATCCCCTTCGTCGAACATTTGGGATTTCACATGCACAAGTTCGAGGGCGGGCAGTCGGAGATCAGTTTTGAAACGCGTCCAGAGCATCAAAACACCTTTCAGGTCACCCACGGTGGCGCGGTCATGACGCTGTTAGACGTTTCAATGGCCACAGCCGCACGCAGCGCGCAGCAAGACATGGGTGTCGTGACTATTGAGATGAAGACCAGTTTCATGCGGCCCAGCCGGGGTTTGCTGCTCGCCAAAGGCCAACTGAAACACCGCACGGCCTCGATGGCGTTTATGGAGTCAACCATCTTTGATACCGACGGTAACGCCTGCGCTCACGCGACCGGCACTTTCAAATACGTGCGGCGCAACGACCGCACCACGCCAGGCTCGGAGAAATCTGGCGAAATATCTACTGACTGAATTTTATTTTTAATAAATTTAGACCGTGGGTCTCGTACTTAATGTGTATGTTGCTCTATTTTTAATACCACTTTTGATTGAAATATATGCCAAATAACTCCAAAATTATTCTCGATACGCGCCCCACTGGGGAAGCCAGCGCCAGTAACTTCAAGCTGCTGACCGAGCCCACGGCCGCGCTTACGGCCAACCAAGTGCTGGTGCGCCACCATTACATGAGCCTGGACCCCTACATGCGTGGACGCATGAACGACGGTAAAAGTTATGCGCAGCCGCAGCCGCTGGGTAAAACTATGCAAGGCGGCACAGCCGGTGAGGTGGTCGAGTCGACCAGCGACAAATTCAAAGTCGGCGACAAAGTCGTCGGCATGGGCGGCTGGCAGGAATACAGCGTGGTTGATGTCTCGCAGCCCGGCGCGTTGAAAAAGGTCGACACCACCCATGTGCCCTTGAGCCACTACTTGGGCGCCGTGGGTATGCCCGGCGTCACCGCGTATTACGGCCTGGTCGGCATCATTCAACCCAAGGCTGACCAGTCCAAGCCTGAGACCATGGTTGTCAGCGCTGCCAGTGGCGCGGTAGGCAGTGCCTTTGGGGCCTTGGCCAAAGCGCGGGGTTGCCGTACTGTCGGTATTGCCGGTGGCCCGGACAAATGCGCCTACGTGGTCAATGAGCTGGGTTTTGACGCCTGTATCGACTACAAGACCCACTCAGACGCAGCCTCTCTCTCCAAGGCGCTGAAAGAAGCTTGCCCGAATGGCATCGACGGTTATTTCGAAAACGTTGGCGGCATGGTCCTTGACGCTGTGTTGCCCCGCATGAACCAATTTGGCCGCATTGCGGTGTGCGGCATGATCGCTGGCTACGACGGCGCGCCCTTGCCACTAGCCAACCCATCCCTCATCCTGATCTCGCGACTGAAGATTGAAGGGTTCATTGTCAGCGAACACATGGAATTCTGGCCACCGGCACTGGCCGAATTGGGCGCCTTGGTCGGCAGCGGCAAGCTGCGGCCACGTGAGTCGGTCGCGCAGGGCATCGCCAGCGCGCCCGAGGCCTTTTTGGGTCTACTCAAAGGCAAAAACTTCGGCAAACAACTCGTCAAACTGATTTGACCGGAAGCACACCATGAGCGACATCTTCCTGCACCACTACCCGCTCTCGCCCTTTGCCGAGAAGATCCGAGCGGTGTTGGGCTTCAAAGGCCTGGCCTGGAAGTCGGTCATCATCCCCAACATCATGCCCAAGCCCGACGTACTGGCGCTCACCGGCGGTTACCGCAAAACGCCGCTCCTGCAGGTCGGCTCAGACATTTATTGCGACACCGCGCTGATCTGCGACGTGTTGGAGCATTTGCACCCGACACCCAGCCTCTACCCGACACAAAAAGGGCTTTCACGCGTGGTGGCGCAGTGGGCGGATGAAAAACTCTTTTGGGCCGCCATGGGCTACAGCCTGCAGCCCAAAGGCGCCGCCCAAGCCCTGGGGCAGGGCAGGCCGCCTGAAGAGTGGCAGGTCGAGGCGAAAGCCTTTGGCGAAGACCGCGCCAAAATGCGCGTCGGCCAGCCCCGTATGTCGCTACCGGAAGCCACGGCGGCCTACAAAAGTTACCTTCGCCGCATCAACAACATGCTGGAGGGCCAGGCTTTCCTTCTGGGTGATACGCCCTGCGTGGCGGATTTCGCCGTCTATCATCCGCTGTGGTTCACACGTACCCATACGCCCGCATTGGCTGGCATTCTGGACGCGACCCCCGCTGTCATCACCTGGATGGATCGTATGAAGGCGATTGGGCACGGCAAGCCTGCGCCATCATCCGCTACAGATTCACTGGCGGCTTGCGCACAATCCGGCTTTACAGACAGCGTATTTGGCAATGAAATATTCCAGAACGAACATGGCATCGACCTGGGTACGGAAGTCACCATCGCTGCCGACAACTTCGGCCTCGAGCCGTCCACCGGCACGCTGATTTCCGCCACACGAATGCACTACACCATCCGTCGCACCGACGAGCGGGCCGGCGTCGTGCAGGTGCATTTCCCCCGCATTGGTTACGTCCTCAAAAAGCTTGACACCTGACATGATCGCCAACTTCAAAAACAAAACCGCCGTATTAACCGGCGCGGGCTCTGGTTTCGGACTGGAGATGGGCCGCATCGGCGCAAAACTCGGCATGAACCTGGTCTTGGCCGATGTGCAGCAAGACGCGCTGGACAAAGCCGCTGCCGAATTGACGGCCGCCGGCGCGCAGGTCTTGCCCTTCAAGATCGATGTGTCCGACGCCGCTCAAGTCGAAGCCATGGCGCAGGCCACGTTGGCACGTTTTGGCGCGCCGCATTTGGTGTTTAACAACGCCGGAGTGGGTTCTGGTGGCCTGATCTGGGAAAACACGCTCAAGGACTGGCAGTGGGTGCTGGGTGTCAACGTCATGGGTGTGGTCCACGGCGTACGAAGCTTTACGCCCATGATGTTGGAGGCCGCCAAAAAAGACCCTGCCTGGCAAGGCCATATCGTCAACACCGCCAGCATGGCCGGCCTGCTGAACCCACCCAACATGGGCGTGTACAACGTCAGCAAGCATGCCGTGGTGTCTTTGAGCGAGACGCTCTACCAGGATTTGTCGCTGGTAACAGACCAGATCGGTGCGTCGGTGCTGTGCCCGTTTTTTGTGGCCACCGGCATCAGCCAGAGCCACAGAA
>JANOXL010000288.1:0-3350 GCA_031418395.1 Rhodoferax sp.
GGGTGAGCACATCGACCTCGGCACGCAGGGCTTTCATCGCCTCTTTGTGGCGCACACCAAAGCGGTGCTCTTCGTCGATGATTAACAGTCCCAGGTCTTTGAATTTGGTCGATTCGGAGAGTAACTTGTGGGTGCCCACCACGATATCGACGGTGCCGTCGGCGATGCCTTTTAGCGCCGCAGTGACTTCCTTGCCGGAACGAAAACGCGACACTTCGCTCACTTTGACGGGCCATTTTGAAAAACGGTCCGTCAGGGTTTGGAAATGTTGTTCGGCCAAAAGGGTAGTGGGAGCCAAAAACGCCACCTGTTTGCCACCCGTGATCGCCACAAACGCCGCGCGCAGGGCGACTTCGGTCTTGCCGAAACCGACGTCGCCACACACCAGGCGATCCATCGGGCGCGGGCTGACCATGTCTTGAATGACCGCGTGAATGGCGGCTTTCTGGTCCGCAGTCTCCTCAAATCCAAAGGCGTTGGCGAAGGTTTCGTAATCACTGGCCGAGAAGCGGAATGCGTGGCCTTCACGGGCTGCGCGGCGGGCGTAAATGTTGAGTAACTCGGCAGCAGAGTCGCGGATTTGCTCAGCCGCCTTGCGTTTGGCTTTCTCCCATTGGCCGCTGCCCAGGCGGTGCAAAGGCGCTTCATCGGCACTCACGCCGGTGTAGCGGCTGATCAACTGCAACTGACTTACGGGCACGTACAAAGTGGCCTTGTCGGCGTATTCGAGGTGCAAAAACTCCTGAATTTCCGGCTCTCCATTGGCCTGCACCTGGCCTAAATCCAGATTCACCAGGCCCTTGTAGCGGCCAATGCCGTGCGTGCTGTGGACCACCGGGTCGCCCACGTTCAACTCGCTCAAGTCTTTGATGAGTGCTTCGACGTCGCTGACTTGTTCCTGCTTTTTGCGTCGTCTGGAGCTTGGCCCCACCGCGAACAGCTCGGTCTCGGTGATGAAGTCGATGCCGCCTTCAATCCAGCTGAATCCGGTGTTGAGTAAAGATGTGGCAATGCCCAGCCGCTCCTCGCTGGCCTGGAACTCGGCCAGCGAGTCAAAAGCCGGCGGGCTGACATTCGAAGCACGCAGAAAATCGAGAAGGCTTTCACGGCGCCCATCACTCTCGGCCAGAATCAGCAAACGCTGCTGGGTGTTGCGGGCGTGGGCTTTTAGACTAGCCAAGGGCTCGTCTGCGCCACGCACCACTGTCAAAGGCGGCAGGGCTTCGATTTCTGAAAAATGGCTGCTTGCAGTGGCTTCTTCGGCCAATCGCGGGCGAACAGCCAGTTGCGCATGCAGGTTGGCCAAGCTGTAGAACTGCTCGGTGCCCAAAAACAGCGCCTCTGGCGGTAAAACAGGCCGCTCTGGGTCACCTTGGGCCAGGCGGTAACGCTCCCGCGCATCTTGCGAAAAGCGCTGAAAACTCGGTTCGAGGTCACCATGCAGAACGAGCGTCGCGTCAGTGCCCAAATAGTCAAAAACGCTGGCAGTCTCGTCAAAAAACAGCGGCAAATAGTATTCAATACCCGCGGTGGCCACACCCGTGCCCATGTCTTTGTAAATGCGGCTTTTGGTTGGGTCGCCCTCCAGCAACTCGCGCCAGCGTCTGCGGAACTTGGTCCGCGCCGCGTCGTCCATCGGGAATTCGCGCCCCGGGAGCAAGCGCACTTCGGGCACCGGATAAAGGCTGCGCTGGGTGTCGGGGTCAAAGGTGCGGATGCTGTCGATTTCGTCGTCCCACAAGTCCACCCGGTAGGGAACCAGACTGCCCATCGGGAACAGGTCAATCAAACCACCCCGCACGGCGTATTCGCCAGGGCTAACGACCTGCGTGACGTGACTGTAGCCCGCCAAGGTGAGTTGGGAGCGGAATTTGGCTTCGTCCAGCTTCTGTTTTACTTTGAAGGAAAACGTGTAACCCGCCAAAAACGACGGCGGCGCGAGGCGGTACAGCGCCGTGGTAGCGGGCACCACCACCACGTCTGCGCCAGTTTCCTTGTCGCGCTGCTGAATGCGCCACAGCGTTGCCAGGCGTTCGCTGATCAAATCCTGATGCGGCGAAAACGTGTCGTAAGGCAAGGTCTCCCAGTCAGGGAACAGGGCGCAACGTAAGGCAGGTTCAAAAAAGCTGATTTCATCAATCAGGCGTTGCGCCGTCACAGCGTCTGAGGTGACGATGGCGACCAATTTTCCGCTGGCTTTTTCGCGCGCACCCAGGCGGGCCAACAAGAGCGCGTCGGCGGAACCCAGGGGGTGGGGCAGGGTGAAGCGGTGGCCGCTTTTTAGTGTGGGTAATTTCATTGCGGCGTTGGAAACCAAAAAACCCCGCGTTGACAAACGAGGGGTGGTCGGCTGGATTTTAGAATAGGGCACTCGGCGACTTCCTGAATGACCTCCATTTCCTCCGTTTCCCCTGACTCCCCAGCTTCTACGCTTAATCCCGTCGCAAGCGCCACCCCTGGCTTCGTCTCAACTTCCGCCCTGTCTGCGGCCGCAACTTCTGACCTCACGACTGCCAAAGCTGCGGGACAAACCCGCCTCTGGGCTTTGATTCCCTGCGCAGGCACCGGTAGCCGGGCAGGCACATTGCAAGCCAAGCAGTACCAAATGGTCGCTGGTCAGCCGATGGTGATGCATTCACTGGCCGCATTTGCCGGGGTACCTGAGATGGATGGCATCCTGGTTGTCGTCGCACCAGGCGATGATTTTTTCGCGAATGTCAAGCTGCCTTCTGCTTCGTTTTCAGTAGCAGATTGTGGCGGAATGACAAGGGCTCAAAGCGTATTGAATGGACTCAATGCGCTTGCTGAGCAGTCAGGCGCTGATAAAGACTGGGTGCTGGTGCATGATGCCGCGCGATGTCTGATCACACCGGCGCAGATCAGGGCGTTGATCGCCGCGTGTTGGCACGACGACGTGGGCGGACTACTGGCACTCAAATTGCCCGATACGCTCAAAAGTGAAGCCGCAGGCCGCGTCTACGAGACGGTTGACCGCGCCGACAAATGGCTGGCCCAAACCCCGCAAATGTTTCACCTCGGCCCTTTGCGCGCAGCTCTGGCGCAAGCCCAAGCGGCAGGTAGGGTAGTGACAGACGAGTCCAGCGCCATGGAGGCGATGGGGTTGCCGCCCAAACTCGTGGAAGGAAGTGCGCAAAACTTTAAAGTCACCTATCCGCAGGATTTTGCGGTGGCGCAAGCGCTTCTCCTTGCGCGCCATGCCGCCTTGGCGGAGTAGGGTGGATCTGTTGCCTCTCATTTCGACTCCAAACTAAAGCTGCGGCTTACAACCAAGCGAACTTGTCATGACGCCCAACGCCCCCCGTGTTCCCAACCTGCCCCGTATCGGCGAG
>JANOXL010000289.1:0-10677 GCA_031418395.1 Rhodoferax sp.
GACGAAACCCTGGCGCGGCATTACCTGGACCTGGGTGCCACGTTTGTCGCGGTCGGCCTGGACACCAATTTGCTCACCCGCCACACCAGCGCGCTAGCGGCCAAGTTCAAGTCCGGCGTGGCCCCCGTCGCGGCGGGCAAGGTGTATTGAGCAAGTGCAGTGCGCCACCTGAATTGACCGTGTTGGTTTGAACCTGACCAGGAGACACCCCCTATGAACGCCAGCCTGAAACCCGAGCAACTGCAAGCGCAGCCCGTCGTCGCCCCCAACCCCGGTTTCCACCCCGACGAATGGGCTGCGCGCGTGCAGTTGGCCGCCTGTTACCGGATTTTTGCGATGCTCGGCTGGGTCGAGATGATCTACAACCACATTACGGTGCGGCTGCCGGATTCCGTCACGGCTGGAGCGGCAACCGAAGGGGCCTCAAAAGGCCCGCATTTCCTCATCAACCCCTTTGGCCTGCACTACACCGAGGACACCGCGTCGAACTTGCTCAAAATTGACCTGCAGGGCAACAAAATCACCGCGCCCGGCCAGAGCGAGAGCCCCTGGGCGGTGAACCCGGCAGGCTTTACCGTACACGCTGCCATCCATGCGGGCCAGCCCGATGCGCATTGCATCATGCATACCCACACCACGTCGGGGGTGGCAGTGGCTTGCCTGGAGGGCGGCTTGCAGCAGACCAATTTTTACTCCGCGCAATTGCACGACATGGTGGCCTACCACGACTTCGAAGGCATCACCATTCACGCCGAAGAAGGCCCGCGCCTCTTGCACAGCATGGGCAACAAACAAGCGGTGATTCTGCGCAACCACGGCTTGCTGGCCTGGGGCAAAACCCTGCCGCAGACCTTCGCCGTGTTGTGGACGCTGCAACGCGCCTGCGACGTGCAACTGGCCACTTTCAGCATGGGCAAAGCCATCCCCGTATCAGAGGCCATCGCCGCCAGATGCACCCGCGATGCCTTGCAATACCCCGACAAAGGTGGCGGTGTGGACTTGTTCAATGCAATGACTCGGTTGGTAAATAGGCTTGACAATAGTTATCTGGAATGACAATTTGCGGTAGTTATAGTCAATTGCGGTATGTTTTTGGTAGCAATATACATCTATATTAAGAGACCTAATAGCCATTTTTCTTCTGAAGAAATTTTTTTAGATAAATATTAACGTTATTTCAATGACTGTGCAGCCCCACACCATGACCAAAGTTTGCATTTACGGCGCAGGTGCCATCGGCGGCTGGCTGGCCTCGGGCCTCGCGGGTGCGCGTACCGGCGCAGAAGTTAGCGTGGTGGCGCGCGGCGCGACTTTGCAGGCCATTCAGTCGCACGGCTTGCGCATCCGGCGCGGTGATGCTGTTAGCGCTTTTCAAGTCACGGCCAGTGCCAACCCGGCTGACCTGGGCGTCCAAGACGTGCTCATCATCGCCGTCAAAGCCACGGCGCTGGCACTGGGGGCCGAGCAAGTAGCGCCGCTGATCGGCCCGCACACGCTCGTCGTGCCCGCAATTAAGGGTGTGCCGTGGTGGTTTTTGCAGGGGTTTGGCGGCAAGTTGGCCGGCAAGCGACTGCAGGCGGTGGACCCGAGCGGGCAAATCGAAGCGGCTTTTCCACCCGCCAACATCATTGGCGCCGTGGTGCATGCGAGTTGTTCCGTATCGTCGCCTGGCCTGATTCATCACCACTTTGGCAATGGCCTGATCATTGGCGAACCCAGCGGCCACGCCACGCCACGGGTGCAGGCGCTGGCCGATCTGCTGACGCGGGCCGGGTTCAACACCAGCGTCTCCACGCAAATTCAAAAAGACGTTTGGTTCAAGTTGTGGGGCAATATGTCGGTCAACCCGATCAGCGCCTTCACAGGCGCGACGACCGACCTGATTTTGGGTGACGACCTGGCCCGCAATTTCATCTCGGCCATCATGTTAGAGGCCAAGGAAGTTGGCGCGCGAATGGGTATCCAGATTGACCAACAGCCTGAAGACCGCCATCAGGTCACGCTCAAACTTGGCGCGTTCAAAACCTCGATGCTGCAAGACGTGGAAGCCGGTCGCGCGGTCGAGCTGGACGCGCTGGTCACCGTCGTCAAAGAACTCGCCGCCTTGACCGGCACGCCCACCCCCATGACGGACGCGCTCCTGGGCCTGGCCCGCCTGCACGCGCGTCGCCACAAGCTCTATTGACCGTGTGAGCACTCCGACCCGCGCGCTGACGGGTAGCGCTTTTGGCACCTTGTTGCTCATCGCCTTCATGATGGGCTCGAACCACGTGGCGGCGCGTTTAGCTTTCAATAACGGGGTTGACGTAGCCACCGCCGTGGCGTTTCGCAGCATCGTCACCACGGTGGTCGTGGCACTGGTCGTGCTGGCTTACAAAGTGCCGATTGCGCTCACGGCCAATCACAAAAAGTTTCTGCCGCTGATTGGCCTCTTGATCGGTGTTCAGAGTCTGTGCCTGTATTCGTCGGTGGCGCGTCTGCCGGTTGCTTTGGCGCTCCTGGCCTTCAACACCTACCCGCTGTGGGCGGCTTTGTGGGACCGGCTTTTTTACAAACGCCACACTGAGCCGGCGGTGCTCAAGGCCATGGCGGTGCTTTTGTTTGGTTTGGCGCTGGCGCTGGATGTGTTGGGCGCCGCCTCAGGCTTGGGTGCCGCGGCACACTGGGGGCAAATCGGCGTGGGCGTCCTGTTTGCATTGGCGGCGGGGGCATCCTTTGGCCTGGCCATGATCCTCACCCAACACGAGGCGGGCGACCTGGACGGCCGCGTGCGCACCGTCAGCACGCTCGGACTCTCGGGCCTGATCGCCCTGGGTGTGGTGGCCGCGCAAGGCGGCCCACATTTGCCTGCCGCCACGGCGGGCTGGGTGGGGCTTGCGGCACTGACGTTTCTTTACGGCACGGCTTTCACCATCATGTTCACCGTGTTGCCCAAACTCGGCGTAGCGGGCAATTCACCCATCATGAACGTGGAGCCGGTGGTGGCGCTTGTGCTGGCCTGGCTGCTTTTGGGGCAATCCATCGCGCTGATTCAAGTGGCGGGGGCACTCTTGGTCGTGGGCACCGTGATGTGGCTCGGGCTGCGTAAAAAATAGCCCCTTTAAAACGACGGGCTTTCAGTGGCGCGCTAACGTCCGCTGCGGGACAGACCCGCCCTCGCGTGCTGCCCCTTGCGCCGCATAATCGCGCAATTCCACCCTGACTAGCCACACCGAGCACCCGCCATGACCGAAGCCAAACTCGACATCCCCCGGCCCAATGGCCCCCGCCCGCGCCCCTCGCTCGATCACATCCCCAGTACCGGTGATTGGCCAATGGTGGCCGAGGCACGGTTTCTCTCCAACACCCTGGCGTTTGCGCAGCGGGTACACGCCAAATGCGGGCCGGTGTCGCGCGGCTGGTGGATGTTTGGGCAGTCGGTGTATTTGATGTCGGCCGAAGCCAATGAAATGGTGCTGTTTGACCGCCATGGCCGTTTTTCAGCCAAGCTTGGCTGGGAGCGCGTGTTGGCCGAGTTGTTCCCGCGCGGCCTGATGTTGCGCGACGCCGAAGACCACCGCTGGCACCGCCGCTTGATGTTGCCCGCATTTCGCAAAGAGGCGCTGGCACGTTATCTCGACAAAATGAGCCCGCGGGTTGAGGCGGCGTTGGCGCAGTGGGGCCACACCAGTGCATCGAGTGCGCAGGGCGAGATGAAGTTTTATCCGGCCATCAAACGCCTCACATTGGCGATTGCCGCCGAGGTGTTTCTGGGCGTTGAGCTGGATGCCGAGATCGACCAGATCAGCAACGACTTCACCGACCTGGTGGCCGCCTCGGTGGCGGTCGTGCGTATTCCCGTGCTGGGGCGCACCTATGCACGTGGCGTGCAGGGCCGCGCGCGCCTGGCCGCGTTCATCCGCCAGCGCATCCCCGCGCGTCGCGCGGGCGAGGGTGATGATTTATTCACGCAGCTGTGCCACGCGCGTGACGAGGAAGACAAGGCTTACAGCGACGAAGAAATCGTAGACCACCTGATTTTCATCATGATGGCCGCGCACGACACCACCACCAGCGCCATCACCACCATGGTCTACGCCCTGGCGAAACACCCCGAGTGGCAGGAGCGGCTGCGCCGCGAAGCGATGGCGACCGAGAAGGTGGTCAAAGCGGCGGGCCGCAGTGCGCCCACGCTGGACGACCTGGCCTTAATGACCGAGATTGAACTCGTGTTCAAAGAGTCGTTGCGCCTGTACCAGCCCCTGCCGACCATCGCGCGGCGCTCGTTGGTGGACTTCGAGATTCACGGCCAAAAAATTCCGGCCAATGTGCCGGTGGCGGTGTTTCCGATTCAAGTACACCGCTCGCCTTTGTGGTGGACTAACCCGGAACAGTTCGACCCCGAGCGGTTTTCAGCCGCGCGCGCCGAGCACCGCCGCCACGCCTACGCCTGGACGCCCTTTGGCGGCGGAGCGCACATGTGCCTGGGCCTGCATTTCGCCGAAATGCAGGTCAAGGCCGTGATGCTGCCCCTGCTGCGCAGCTGGCAATGGAGCGTGCCCGAGGGCTATGTGCCCAACTACGCCTACGCGCCGATTGCCAAACCCAGGGATGGGTTGCCGATTCGGATGGAGGCTGTGGCGGCTGAGCCCTGATCTAGAAGGGCTAAAACATTCAACTCAGGCGCGCGGCTCACCCCGCTCGTTGACGATGAGGGTGGGGCCGGGCTGCGTGGCCATCTGAACCCGGTGTTCCTGGCCCTGAAAGCTGTACGCCACTTCCCAATAGGCCGGCGTCGCCTGGGCGCCGGTGTTGATGCAGCGCTGCACCTCCTGCGTTTGGCCTGTTTGCACCGAGCCGTCGCGGCCAACGTTGGAGCCGATCACACCACCTGCAATCACGCCACCCGCCGTGGCGATGTCCTTGCCAATGCCGCCGCCCACCTGGTGCCCCAAAATGCCGCCAATCACGGCGCCTATGAGTGCACCACCCACGTTGGCGTTGGCCCGCCCCTGTTGGGCCACGGGCTCGCGCTCGACCCAGCACCGCTGCCCACTTTGGGCCAGCACAGCGCGCACGGAGGTGATGTTGACCTCATACAGGCGCTCGTCATTGCGGCGGCGGTTGTCGTACACCGCTGCAGGTGGCGGCGCGTAACGGTTGTCGTCGACCCGTGCATCCCGCTGAACCACACGCAAGGACGACACGCTGTTGTTCAAACCCATCGCCGCCAGCGAGGCGTAACGCCCCGGGCGCAGCACCACGCAGCTGCCCCGGTAGCCGGCGTCTGAACACACCTCCCAGCGCTCCCAGCGCTCGCCCAGCACCACGGCTGAAGATGCCGAGTCATTAAAGCCCGAACTGCGGAAATTTTCGATTGCCGCGTCTGCCGTGAGCGAGCGCCCTTCAAAATTTTCACGCTCATAAAAAATCACCTGCGCAGCAATAGGCAACGGCAAAGGCGCGGGGGGTGCCACATAACGCGGCTCTTCCACACGCGCCAAGCGGTTGGCGGCCCGGGCCGACGAGAGCCGGTCGCCCATGCCCATCGCTGCCAGATTGGCATACCGCCCGGGGCGCAGCACCACACAGCGCCCGTTGAAACGCTGGTCTTCACACAGCTCCCACGCATCGCCGATCACCATGGCCGAGGAAGCGCGGTCGTTGAAACCTGAGCGCGCAAGGTCTTCCAGCGGGTCGACCACGGTGAGCGAGCGGCCTTCAAAACCCGCGCGTTCGTAAAAGATGACCTGCGAGGGTATGGGAAGCGGGGCATACCGGTTGTCTGGAAAGCGCTGGCCAGCCGCGATGGCGCGCACCGAGGTGATGCGACCACTGAGGCCCATGGCGTTCAGCGACCCATATTGCCCCGGTCGCAGCACCACACAGCGACCGCCGTAACGCACATCTTCGCAGGCCTCCCAAGGCCCGGCCTGCACCAGCACAGACGACGCTCGCTCGTTAAAGCCAAAGCGCTCGAAGTCGCCTACCGGCTGTTGCGTGGTGAACGAGCGACCCTGGTAGTTGTCATATTCGTAAAACGTAACCTGCGCAGACGCCTGCCCCGCGACGGCCAGTGTGGCCACTGCCAATAAGCTCTTCAACAATGTGTTCATGGATAACTCCTGTTCGATCAACGTGAAAGTTCAACAGGGCCATCATTCACCGTGAAAGAGCTGCTGTCCGTGTGATGGCGCACATTGCGCCGCGCAAGGGGTTGGGTAGGAGTTGCGGTGAACCGCGTCGGTGCCGGTTAACCAACTCGAACTGCATTTGCTCTACGCGTAGAGCGAAAGGACGTCCCAAATGTTAGCCATCCGACTGCCCGAACCCATTGAGCTGCGGTTGAACGCCCTGGCCGAAACTACCGGGCGCACCAAATCCACCTTGGCCCGTGAAGCCATCCTCGAGTTCATCGACGACCTCGAAGACTTTTACCTGACCGAAGCGCGTGCCCGCAAGAACCGCAAGACCATTCCACTAGACGACGTGGAGCGCCAGCCTGGCCTGGGCAGTTCAGTTTGACCCAGATGCCGTCAAGGATCTGAACAAGCTGGACAATCAGGTTCAGGTCTGCATCCCCGACTTTCTGCGCAAGCGAATGAGCCCACTTGCCAACCCGCGCGAACTCGGCGAAGCGCTGGCGGGCAGCAAACTCGGCAACTACTGGAAATACCGTGTGGACGACTGGCGCATCATCTGCGACTTGCAGGATGACCGCATCGTGGTTGGCGTGTTGCGGGTAGGTAATCAGCGGGAGGTTTACCGATAGGGAAAACTGAACACTATGCGTTTGCTTTTTGAGTCCTGGAATGCAACGAAGATTTGCCAGACTCTGTCTGGCAAATAGGCAGCGTTTGCGGAATCTTTTAAAGAACTTTCATGAAAATCTTGGTCCTCGGCGCAGGCGCTGGGCGAGAGTTTTGCCAGCGATGACGTAGCCCCCACGCTCATCAGATTGCGACATAGCCCGAGAAGCATTTATTCCACCCAGTTTTCAACATGCAGGCCGGGTACCCGTGCGAATTCACGCGTGTTGTTGGTAACCAGCGTCCAGCCCTCTGCCAGCGCGTGGGCGGCCAACCACAGGTCGTTATTGCCAATGGGCTGGCCCAGTTGTTGCAGCGCGGCACGGATGTAACCATAGTGCTCGGCGGCCTGCATTGGCAGGGGGCAGGGCTGGATCATCTGGACCAATTGGTCAATCGTTGCCAGCGCACGCGACCGGGCCTGGCTTTTTTCTGCGCCGAAGCGCAGTTCACCCACCGTGATGGTGGACATAGCCAGCTCTTGCACCGCATGTTGCTCGAAACGGTGGCGCACGGCCAGCGGTTGCCCCTTGGCGATGTAGATGCAGATGTTGGTGTCCAGCAAATAGCGAACCGGCGCGGCCACCATGCTCAAAACGCCTCGCGCTCTTGTGGCGGCGAGTCTTGCCGGCCTTCAGCCATGAAGTCTGCCGGCAAACTGGTCAACAAGTCAAAAACCGCCGCCGCGTTGGCAGGCGACTGGCGCAACACGATGTCATTGCCCTGCCGAAAAATCTCGACCTGATCGGCATCAAACCGAAACTCCTTGGGCAAACGCACAGCCTGGCTGTTGCCAGATTGAAAGACGCGGGCGTAGGTCATGGCTGCTCCCTTTTAATGTATCAACATATAGTATATACATTGTTGACAAGGAAATCCAGCAGCACTTTTTTGCCGCGTCGTGCAGCACACCGGGAGATCAGGCCGTGGATTTTTGTCGCCACAAATAATAAGATAAATTGATTTTTTGTAAGTACAATAATTCCAGTGGAAATTGTGGTGTTTACGCCCCGCGCTGGCAAGGTGCATGTCATCAGTTTGCGCAAGGCGAACCAACGAGAGGTGAAAGACTATGAGCAAAAAACCAAACCCTGAACTGATCGACGACGAGAATCCTGAGTGGACGACTGAGCAAATTGCCAGAACCCGCCCGGCCAGTGAAGTGTTGCCCCAGATTTTTGACGCACAGGTGGCGCAGGAGATGCTCAAGCCGCGTGGTCGCCCGCGTGCCACGCACCCGAAGGAGCGCATCAATATCCGCCTTTCGCACGATGTGATCACCCATTTCAAAGCGTCCGGCGACGGCTGGCAGACGCGGATTGATGCGGCGCTGAAAGATTGGCTGCGGACGCATTCGGCGGTTTAGCCCTCAATTCCCTACTCCATGAAAATCCTCATCCTCGGCGCAGGCGCCATCGGCGGCTACTTTGGCGGCAGGCTGCACCAGGCCGGCGCAGATGTCACCTTCCTTGTGCGCGAAGCCCGCGCCCAGCACATCGCCACCCACGGCCTGATGCTGGAGAGCCCCAAAGACAAAGGCACGCTGCAAGTCAAAACCGTGCTGGCCGGGCAAGTGAAGCCCGAGTACGACGTCGTCATCCTCGCCTGCAAGGCCTACGACCTGGCCAGCAGCATCGCGGCCATCACACCGGCCATGGGCACCAACGACAAATCCACCACCTGCGTGCTGCCCCTGCTGAACGGCATCTCGCACCTCTTCACGCTGGACGCGGCCTTTGGCCAAGCGCGCGTGATGGGCGGCGCCTGCCAGATCGCCGCCACGCTCACGCCCGAGGGCGTGGTGAAGGCGCTGATGCCGTTCCAGAACATTGTGTGGGGCGCGCGCCACCCGGCGCAGGCCGAGCTGGCGCAGGCGCTGGGCCAGAGCTTTGCCAACACCGGCGTGGACTGGCGCGTGTCTGGCGAGATCATGCTCGACATGTGGGAGAAGGTGACCGTTCTCTCGACCCTGGCCGGCATGACTTGCCTGATGCGCGGATCGGTTGGCGACATTTTGGCCGCGCCCGGCGGCGCAGCCTGCATCAAAAGTTATCTGGACGCCTGCATCGCTGTCGCGACCAAAGAGGGCTACCCTCCGCGTGCCACCGCCATCGAACGATTTCGCGCGATGCTCTCTACGCCTAGCTCGACCCTGACCGCTTCGATGCTGCGCGACCTGGAAAACGGCGGCCCCATCGAAGCCGACCACATTGTGGGCTTCATGCTGGAGAAGGCGCGGGCGCATGGGGTGGATGACGGGATGCTGGCGGTGGCATACGCGAATTTGAAGGCGTATGAGGGGCGGCGGGCGCAACGAATGTCGTGATTGATAATCTCTGCCTTCCTGATCTACTACACGATGACAGGCCGACGACTAAAAGGAAATTCATGAAACTGTCGACATTTCAGTATTCCGAGTTAGAAGGCACTCCCCAAGCATGGACATTAGACACGTGCTCTTTTGCTCAGAAAACACTTTTAGTTGGTAAAAATGCCTCAGGAAAATCTCGCACCTTATCTGTGATTTTTGGATTGGCAAAGGTCTTAGCCGGCTTGGCACCGCCGTTGAAGTCTGGCACTTACAACAGCACCTTTCACGATGGTCAAAAAGAGTATTCATACCATTGCATGTGCAAGGACAACAACGTTATCGCCGAGGTTTTGCGAATTGATAGCAAGATATTTTTAGAGCGCGGTATAGGCGGGATCGGAAAAATTTGGGCCGAAAAAATTGATGGCGGAAAGCACGTCGAATTTCAATCTCCCCCATCAGAGTTTGCAGTGGTTGCCAGGCGCGATTCAATACAGCACCCTTTTTTGGAGCCTCTGTACTTGTGGGCTTCAACTGTTCGTCATTTCCAATTTGGCTCGAATATAGGAAAGGACCACCTAGCTCACTTTGGCAGTGGGGGACTTCAATTGGATGAGCGAGATCAAGCGGCAGTAGTCGCACTTTTTCGCAACGCCAAGAAAGCGTTTGGTAACGTGTTCGTTGAGACCTTGATTCATGACATGGCTGACGTGGATTACAACCTCGAAAGCGTAGATATTGGACCCCAGGTTTCATTAGAGATAACTAGTGGTTTTGCCCAAATAGTCGGTTTAATTGTTAAGGAAAAAGACTTAGAAGGCATCACAGATCAGATTGGCATGTCCCAAGGTATGTATCGAGTGCTAAGTCTTCTTATCAGTGTGAATTATTTTCAACTGAAAAATTCGGGAAGTTGCATTCTTGTGGACGATATCGGCGAAGGGCTGGATTTTGATCGCTCTTGCAGATTAATCGGCTTACTCAGACGAAAAGCCGAACAATCAAAATTGCAAATTATCATTTCTACAAATGACCGCTTCGTCATGAACGAAGTCCCGCTGGAGGAGTGGTCAATGGTCCAGAGAAAAGGTAGTCACGTAAGCTTTCGAAATATTCACAACTCACGTGAAATATTTGAAAACTTCAAATTAACCGGTCTCAGCAACTTTTCTTTTCTCGAACTCGACGTAATTAACGAGCCTATAGGTGAAGGGGCAGCGCCTGATGCATAAGTTAGCCGTGTTCGTGGAAGGTTGGACGGAACTTAGCTTTGTTGAAAGATTGATTGGTGAAATTGCGGGATCACACAATATTGCATTTGAAAAAAGAAGAATAGTTGGCGGATCTCAAGTACCGCGTAAAGTCATTAGCATTGAGGCGACAAAACCAATAGCAGGTCAGAAATTCTATGTCTTACTATTTGATTGTGGTGGTGATCACCAGGTAAAGCCACGGATCGAAGAGCAGCATTTGTCGCTTACAAAGTCAGGTTTCTCCGCAATCATTGGACTTCGCGATGTCAGGCCAAATACTTGTCGGCGAGATATCCCTCTGCTTGAACGCAATTTGAAATATGGG
>JANOXL010000290.1:0-3905 GCA_031418395.1 Rhodoferax sp.
AAACGTCAGGAGCCCCAATGACCCAAACCCCCACCCAGCGCACCCTCACCGCCAACAACATCACCCTGCACATCACCGAACAAGGAAGCGGCCCGCTGGTGCTGTTGTGCCACGGCTGGCCGGAGCTGGCCTATTCCTGGCGGCATCAGATCCCGGTGTTGGCAAAGGCGGGTTACCGCGTGGTGGCGCCTGACATGCGCGGCTATGGTGGCAGCTCGGCGCCGCACGAGATTGCGGCCTACGCCATCACCGATCTGGTGGGCGACATGGTGGCGCTGGTGGCGGCGCTGGGGGAGACGCGGGCCTGCATCGTCGGGCATGACTGGGGCGCGAACGTGGCCTGGAGTGCGGCGCTGATGCGGCCCGATGTGTTCGTCGCCGTCGCTGCGCTGAGTGTGCCGCACCGGCCACGCAATGCTGCGGCACCGCCGCTGGCGGTGCTGCGGGCCGCCGGGCTGCATGACTACTACTGGTTTTATTTCAACCGCGAAGGTGAGGCCGAGGCCGAGTTTGAGCGCGACATCGAGTCTGCCTTGCGCAAGGTGTTGGTGGGTATTTCGGGCGACGCCGCTGCTTCCACGGCGAAGGACGGCGGCGGCGCGCTGAATGTGCCTGCGGGAAGTGGTTTTCTGGATCGCATGGTCGATCCGCCCGCGTTGCCCGCTTGGCTGACCGAGGCCGACATTGCGGTGTATGCGGCGGCGTTTCGCCAAAACGGCTTTCGCGGGCCGTTCAACTGGTACCGCAACCTGGATCGCAACTGGGCGTTGACGGCGCCTTTTCAGGGCGCGAAGGTGACGCCGCCCGCATTGTTCATCGCCGGTGATCGCGACGGTGTGATCACCACGTCAATGGGCAAAAGGGCCGTGGACACCCTGAGCGCCGGCGTGCCGAACCTGCGCGGCAAAGTGCTGATACCGGGCGCCGGGCATTGGATTCAGCAGGAGCGGCCGGCCGAGGTAAATGCCGCGCTGTTGGGTTTTTTGGCTTCGGACTATCCGGTGAGTGCCTTGAATTGACCAAGCCTTAGTCCAGCGTCACCCCGGCGGTCTTGATGATCTTCTCCCAGCGCTGGAATTCGCGGCGCGTGGTTTCGGCGAACACGTCGGGGTTGCTGCCGCGAATGATGAAAGCCAGGTCGTTGAAGCGTTGCGCCACATCGGGCAGTTTCAAAATGCGCTGCACCTCGGTGGAGAGGCGTTGCACCACATCGCGCGGCGTGGCGGCCGGCGCGTAAAGGCCATACAGCCCGGCGGCATCCATGTTGGGAACGCCGGCCTCCTGCATGGTGGGCACGTTGGGTAGTTGTGGCATGCGTCGGTCCAGCACCACGGCCAGCGGGCGCAGACGGCCAGAATCCTGGTGCGCCTTGGTTGAGGCCAGGTCGATGATGATGGAGTCCACCTGCCCGCCCAGCAAATCGGTGATAGCCGGCGCGCCGCCTTTGTAGGGGATATGGGTGGCATCCAGTTGCGCCATATCGTGCAACACATGGCCCAGCAGGTGCCCGGTGGAGCCGTTGCCCCACGAGGCGTAAGAGAGTTTGCGGCCCTTGCCCCAATCGAAGAATTCCTTCACCGTTTTGGCCGGGTTGTTGCTGTTGACGATCAACATCACAGGCGACGCGCAGATGTCAGTGATGCCGACAAAATCCTTGAAGATGTCGTAGGGCAGCTTGCGGTAAAGCGACTGGTTCTGCACGTGCAGCGCCAGGTTCAGCAGGATGGTGTGGCCGTCCGCCGGTGCTTTGGCGACGAACTCGCTGGCAATGATGGTCGAAGCGCCGGGTTTGTTGTCGATCAGTACCGGCTGCCCCAGCGCCACGGCCAGCTTCTCGCCGATGGTGCGGGCAATGATGTCAGACGCGGCACCTGGCGGGAAGCCCACCACGAACTTGATGGGTTTGGAGGGAAAGGCCTGCGCGCGGGCCGGGCTGTGCAAGAGGGCGCTGGCACCCAACGCGGCAACGGTGCCCAAAAACGGGCGGCGGCGAATCGTCATGTTGTCTCCTGGTGGTTTTGGCGCAGCATACCTGAAAACACCCATTTGCTTGCTCGTGTCGTGATGCGCCCAGATGCGTGCGGGTGCGTGGGTGCGTGGGCGCTACAGCAGCCATGTTGTGCCAGTGAATTCAACAGTAATTAACATCCATGTTAATTATGAATTAAAAACGGGCTCTTTTTGAGAAAATAAGGTCAAATTGGCAATCAGGTCTCGTATTATGGTCGTTATTAGCTATACTAATTATAGCTAATAACGGCATTGCCTTGGTCTGGCTACATCAGGCATGATTCGTGAGTTGACCACCACCTGGAGACAACTCATGACGCTCAGCCGACGCCGTTTTGCCAACCGCCTGGCCACTTTACTTGCCGCCCCAATAGCCTTGCCGCTGTGGGCCCAAACTGCGACACCTTCACCGGCAACCCCGCCTTCAACGTCTCCACCCGCCTTCCCCAGCCGCGTCATCCGCATCGTGCCCTTTGGCACGGCAGGCGGGCCGATCGACGTGTTGGCGCGGGTGTATGGCGAGAAGTTGCAGCAGCGCTGGGGTCAGTCGGTCATCGTTGACGCCAAGCCGGGCGCCAGCGGCATCATCGCGGCAGATTTTGTGGCCAAAGCCGCGCCGGATGGCCACACGGTGATGTTCACGCTGCCGCTCACCCACGTGAACGTGCCGATTTTGCAGGCGAAGGTACCGTATGACCCGGTCAAAGATTTCGCGCCGCTCTCCATGCTGGCCACCGGCGGGCCGATGATCGTGGCGCGCGCCAATGCGCCTTACAGCAACCTCAAGGAGTTCATCGAGTTCGCCAAAAAATCGCCGAAGCCGCTGAACTACGGCACCTGGGGCACGGGCTCGTCGGCGCATTTGTTTGGTGAGCTATTGCAGCGCCAAAGCGGCGCCAGCCTGGTGCACGTTGCCTACAAGGCCGAGGCCGCCGTGCACAACGACCTGTTTGGCGAATCGCTCGACTTTGCCTGGGCCAACCCCTCCACCGCACGCAACCAGTCGCAGGCCGGCAAGATGAAGGTGCTGGGCGTGGCCGGCACGCGCCGAGTCGCCACCTTGCCCAATGTGCCGACGTTCACCGAGCAGGGTTTTAAAGGCTTTGACCTCGATAGCTGGATCGGCGTGTACGCGCCTGCCAAGACGCCACAGCCCATCGTGGAGGCGTGGACCGCCGCGCTGCGCGAAATCACCGCCATGCCGGATGTGTCGGCGCGGCTGACAGCGTTTGGTTTTGAGCCGCTGGGTAACACGCCGGCGCAGTTCACCGAGCTCTTCAAAGCCGACTACCCGCGCGTCGCGGAGCTGATCAAGGCAGCGGGGGTCACAGCGGAATGACGACTTCCCTACCCGCCCGGCGCGTTATCCCCATTGCCGTCGACACCGGCACCGCCTATGGCCGAGCGCCGCCGACCTCCCGCCTGGAGCTGGCGCAAGTCGGCGCTGGCACACCGATGGGCGAGTTGCTGCGGCGATATTGGCATCCCATTGGCCTGTTGGCCGATGCGAATGACACCCCGCGCAAAGTGCGCGTGTTGGGTGAAGACCTGATTTTGTTCCGCGACAAAACCGGTCGCCCGGGCCTCGTGTACCCGCATTGCGCGCACCGGGGCTCGTCGCTGTTTTACGGCAAAGTCGAGGAGCGCGGCATCCGTTGTTGTTACCACGGCTGGTTGTATGACGTGCAGGGGCATTGCCTGGAGCAGCCCTGCGAGGTCGATGGGGGCCGTGCGCGTGACAAGGTGCGCCAGCCCTGGTACCCGGTGCAGGAGTTGTATGGCCTGGTCTGGGCCTACCTGGGGCCGCCAGCCAAAAAGCCGGTGTTGCCGCGGTATGAGTGTCTGGAGGTGCTGGAGGACGGCGAGTTCCTGGAGGCCAACGACGACAGCATTGG
>JANOXL010000291.1:0-1671 GCA_031418395.1 Rhodoferax sp.
GGCCAGCGGGCTGTCGTTGCCCATGGAGCCAATGCCTTCTTCGCCCAACTGGGCCATCGGGCTCATCAAGAACTTGATGTCTTCCTGGGTGTAACCAAAGGCCTGCTGGCGATCCAGCAAACTCACCTGACTCTCGGAGGCCGAAGCTGGCTCGCCGCCGCCACCACCGCCGACCACATCGTCGAGTTTGATGCGCAGGTTGTCGATCCACTGTTTGTAGGGCTTGGCGTGCGCGAGGTTGTTTTTCAATTCCTCGTCGTCAATCATGCGGCCTTGTTCCAGGTCGATCAGGAACATTTTGCCGGGCTGCAGGCGCCATTTGCGCACGATTTTGTTCTCTGGCACGGGCAATACGCCAGACTCTGAACCCATGATGACCAAGTCATCGTCGGTGATGCAATAGCGGCTGGGGCGCAGGCCGTTGCGGTCCAGCGTGGCACCGATCTGGCGGCCATCGGTGAAGACGATGCTGGCCGGGCCGTCCCAGGGCTCGAGCATGGCCGCGTGGTACTCGTAGAACGCGCGGCGGCGCTCGTCCATCGTGGTGTGCTGCTCCCACGGCTCGGGGATCATCATCATCACGGCCTGGCCAATCGGGTAACCCGCCATGGTCAAGAGTTCCAGACAGTTGTCAAAGGTGGCGGTGTCGGACTGGCTGGCGAAGCTGATGGGGTAGAGCTTGGGTAAATCCGCCCCCAAGACGGGCGACGACATCACGCCTTCCCGTGCCTTCATCCAGTTGTAGTTGCCCTTGACGGTGTTGATCTCGCCGTTGTGCGCGACATAACGGTAGGGGTGCGCCAGCGGCCACTCGGGAAAGGTGTTCGTCGAGAAGCGTTGATGCACCAAGCCCAAAGCCGAGACGCAGCGAACGTCCTCCAAATCACGGAAGTAAACACCAACTTGATCCGCCAGTAGCAGGCCTTTGTAGACCACCGTACGGCTGCTCATGCTGGGCACGTAATACTCTTTGCTGTGTTTGAGCTTGAGGTTCTGGATGGCCGCGCTGGCGGTTTTGCGGATGACGTACAACTTGCGCTCCAGCGCGTCTTGCACAATGATGTCGTTGCCGCGACCGATAAAGATCTGCCGCAATATGGGCTCTTTGGCGCGCACGGTGGGCGACATGGGCATGTCGTGGTTGACCGGTACATCGCGCCAGCCCAAGAGCACCTGCCCCTCGGTTCTAACCGCGCGCTCCAGCTCTTGTTCGCAAGCCAGCCGGCTGGCGTGTTCTTTGGGCAAAAAGACCATACCCACGCCGTATTCGCCCGGTGGCGGCAAGGTGACGCCGCGTTTGCCGGAGGGGTTGACGCCGTTTTCTGCCATCTCTTCGCGGTACAAGGCGTCTGGCAGCTGGATCAAAATGCCCGCGCCGTCGCCCATCAGTTTGTCGGCGCCCACGGCACCCCGATGGTCGAGGTTTTCGAGAATCTTCAACGCATTTTTGACAATGTCATGGCTTTTGTGGCCCTTGATGTGCGCGACAAAACCGACGCCACATGCGTCGTGTTCCTGATCGGATGAATAAAGCCCGTGTTGTTGGAGATGGGCGATCTCTGCAGCTGTTGTGGTCACAAGCGCACTCCTGAAATTCCGTGGGGAGGGCAATTTTAGTGCAGCGCAACATGGTTTCCAAACAAATTAATTAGGGTCAGATTCCAATTAATT
>JANOXL010000292.1:0-3068 GCA_031418395.1 Rhodoferax sp.
TGCCCAACCGCCCCCAGTGGCCCCAGCCCCGGCCCGATCACAGCCCCCAGACCCTGAAGCCTCCGCGCTTCGAGGCTGCGACCCATGAGCGCCAGCCGCGCTGAGGGGGTTCAGGCTATGGCATCCAATCGCACGCCTTACGAAATCATTCTGCGCGCCAAATTTTATGCATGCCGATACATCGGAGTTGAATTCCAAAATCCGTCATTGGCATCTGTCACATTTGAGAGATTGTTGGGCTTTGACACGCCGCCAACAATCACAAACAAAATTGCTTTCACCTCTTATCAAAGTAGAGGAGGCGCTAATTTGCGATTAGCGGGCGTGAAACGTGTTAAAAATTATGCACATTCAAAATTGCCATTTGCCCATTGCGTAACTTAAGCTTGGAGACACTGCGCCTTTGATCGGAATATAAGTTACGCCGCCCAAAACTTTCTGCCTATGCCCAAACATAACAACTCCGCTTCACGGCTACATGGCTTTTTTAGTCAACTCCAGAGCCACTCTGATCAAACTCAGGTTCTCGCAGGGTGGGTTCAGGCTTTTTCCATATCTGAGTCAACGCCCAGTCGCCAAGCAATCGAAGTAGGGAGTCGCTTGGGGAGAGTGAGCCAAGAGTTGGGGCTGGTAAGAATTGGGATGAGCCAAGCATCCTACTCGACTTCACTTTACGATGACGCCTTGTTGGCGCTCGAAGAGGCCGCATCGCCAATGCTTCTGCCGCAAACCTGGAACGCCGTGCGGCAGTACTTAACGCCGAAAAACCTTCTTTCACTGGCGTTTTGCAGCGAGATCTTGCCTGACGAAGAGTCGTTGATTTCCTCGGGCGACATTGCTGAAATCGTTAGCCTCGTCGCAGACCTGCGCGCTGCCGCACAAAGCGATAAGATTCCGAGCAGTCTTCGGGCTCTTCTGCTTCATCACGTCGAGCTTATCGAAAGAGCACTTGCCGCCTACCCCATCACTGGAGTAAAAGCGTTGCGGGAAGCCGCTCAGACGGGTCTGGGCGAATTGGTCGAGTCGAAAGATGCAGTTGCGGAGTACAGCAAGTCGGACGAGGTTTCAAAGCTCGCTAAGGCTTGGAAGAAGGTTGGTGAAGTGGCGGACGGAGCGTTAAAAATCGACAACCTCATCCAAGTTGGCCACAAGGCCTGGAACGTTATTGAGACACTCTGGACCAGTGCTGGCTAACCCAAATGGCACCCCCTCCAGCCTGAACCCCCACAGCGCGGCTGGAGCGAATGGGTCGCAGCCTCGAAGCGCGCAGGGTTCAGGGTTTGGGGGCTGCGCAGCAGACCGACAGAGCCGCGCACTGTTTGAGCGCAATGAAATGGAGCGAGTTTGCGCGGCGGCCCTGAGGCTGAGCACTGCAGATGGTCGCCCTGAACCTCACATTGGTGGCCTGCGGCTTTGAGCACCAGACGCGCTGCGGGGGTTCAGGCGAGTCAGGTTTAGCCCACTGCTATTTTTATAGCGATAACTTCAATAAACACGAGACCCAGTGCCAAAAAACCCTGAGAAGTAGAAAAGCAACCCCCAAAAAAACAAGTAGTTAACACCCATGTTAACAAACCGCACCAAGACCCCATCCGCAGCAAAAGTTTGAACATAAAATGACTTCAGGCCTCGTTATATATGGATGTATTGCTATTAATTGAGCAGCTAGACACAGTCACCCCCAACCCTTACCCGACCAAATTCATCGGATATTAGGTATACTTGAACTTATTACTCAGCTACGCGTCCAACAGACCGTTCAGTAATTTTGTAACTAAGGAGTTTCGCCATGCGTCTCACCACGAAGGGTCGGTTTGCAGTCACTGCGATGATTGATTTGGGCTTGCGGCAAAACGCCGGGCCGGTCACGTTGGCGGCCATCAGCCAGCGCCAGCAGATTTCGCTGTCCTATTTAGAGCAGTTGTTCGGTAAATTGCGCCGCAATGAGCTGGTGGAGTCCACCCGCGGGCCGGGCGGCGGCTACACGCTGGGGCGCAAGGCGGCCGAGATTTCCGTAGCCGACATCATCACTTCGGTCGACGAGCCGATTGACGCCACCCATTGCGGCGGCAAAGAGAACTGCCTGGGCGGAGGCGAGCGCTGCATGACGCACGATTTGTGGGCCTCGCTCAATGTGCGCATGGTCGAGTTTTTGTCGGCCGTTACCCTGCAAAAACTGGTGGACGACCAGCTGGCTAAAGGGCTGACGGTAGAGAGCAAACCGTTGGTTAAAAGGGCGATTTCCGCCATGCCGGTGGTCAAGCCGATGCGGTTGAATGTGCCAAATTCGGTGTTTGCCCTTGGCAATTCGTTTGGTAAGTCGTAATTTGTCTGCAACTGTTTGATTGAGTTGAGTTTTTAATGGAATCTACCCCTCATTTCCCCATTTACATGGACTACAGCGCCACCAACCCGTGCGACGAGCGCGTGGTCGACGCCATGGTTCCGTGGTTGCGCAACCACTTTGGCAACCCGGCTTCACGCAGCCACGCCTGGGGCTGGGAGGCTGAAGCGGCGGTGGAGAAAGCGCGTGAACAAGTAGCGCAGTTGATTGGCGCCGACCCGCGCGAGATTGTCTGGACCTCCGGCGCGACCGAATCCAACAACCTGGCCTTGAAGGGCGCAGCAAACTTTTACAAATCCAGGGGCAAACACCTCATTACAGTGAAAACCGAGCATAAAGCCGTGCTCGACACCTGTCGTGAGCTGGAGCGCCAGGGGTTTGAAGTGACCTACCTTGACGTGCAAGAAGACGGCCTGGTCAACCTCGACGTATTCAAAGCAGCGATTCGGCCAGACACGATTTTGGCCAGCGTGATGTTTGTCAACAACGAGATTGGTGTGGTGCAAGACATCACTGCCATCGGCAATATTTGCCGCGAAAAAAACGTGATCTTCCATGTGGACGCGGCGCAAGCCACGGGCCGCGTCGATATCGACATGGCCACTTTGCCGGTCGATTTGATGAGCCTCACGTCCCACAAAACCTACGGCCCCAAAGGCATCGGCGCGCTGTTTGTGCGGCGCAAACCGCGCATCCGCATCGAGGCACAAATGCACGGCGGTGG
>JANOXL010000293.1:0-7784 GCA_031418395.1 Rhodoferax sp.
AGCAAAATCGGCAAACAAGACGCCAGACCCAAAGTGGCTAAACACAGGGCCGCCAGGGAAGGCACCAGCTGACCTTGCGTGATGGTGGTGAGCCACAGCCCGAACGCGGCCACAAGGCAAGCCCCGCTGAAGTGCCAGCGCCGCTCGCGATGCAAGTCCGAATGGCGGCTCAAGCCAATCACGGCGAAAACGCCTGCCAGACTGGGCAGAGCGGATAACAGGCCAATCGTGAAAACATCATTCACGCCCCAGCTCTTGATCAGCGTTGGCACCCAAAACACCATGGTGTAACTGGCGCCGACGATCATGAAATTCAGCCATACAAAACCACGGAACTGGCGGCTGCGTAAAGCTTCGGCCACCTGCCCCAGGGTTGCGCGTTCGGTGGACGCAGCGCCCGCCTGGGCCGCAACCGTCGCTTTTTCGCTCATTGACAGCCAGTGCGCCTGGTTGGGGCCGTCGCTCAAGCACGCGTAGGCAACGAAGCCCAGCACGATAGCCGGCACACCCTGCGTGATATACAACCACTGCCAGCCCGCCAAACCACCCGCACCATCCAGAAACTTCATCGCCGCTCCTGACAGCGGCCCGGCCAGGATGTTGCCAATCAACGCGCCCGACATGAACACACCGATGATCCGGCCCCGTCGATGCTGCGGAAACCAATAGGTGAAATACAGAATGACGCCAGGGAACAGCCCGGCCTCAAACACCCCCAAAAGGAAACGCGCGGTGTAGAACTGTGCCGTGCTGGTCACAAACATCATCGCAACTGTGGTCAGACCCCACAACACCATGATGCGCAAAAACGTCTTGCGCACGCCGATACGCGCCAACAGCAGGTTGCTAGGCACCTCGAACAGGCAATACCCCACAAACATCAGCCCGGCGCCCAGGCCAAAAGCCGCGTCACTAAAGCCCAGAGCGTCTTGCATCTGCAACTTGGCAAAACCGACGTTAACTCGGTCAATATAAGCCACGATGTAGGCCAACAGCAGCACCGGCACAATGCGCCAAGCGATACGGCGATAGAGTGCGTCATGCCCTGCGTCGTCTGAGGCATTGGACCGGATCGAGGCTACCCGAGTGCTGGTAATGAACCTGGTCATTCTTTACCTCACTGAAAATCCTTCAAAGCCACATGATGCGCCAATTTGACGCGGTTTTCACGGCTGGCAGCGCCTTGTTTCGTTCTGTTGCGTCAGCTTTCAGAGGCGATGTCGGGTTGACTATCACGTGGCGCTAATGCGCCCGGCCTGAACCGCTGTGACGACAGCTAGTTTCCAGCCAACCTCCGCTGTCACCACGTCCCCTCGCCTAGCCTTCGATGACGACTTTGAGCGCCTTGGTGTCCGAGGCCTTTTCGAAAGTCTCATCGGCCTGGATGATTTGGTCCAGCTTGAAATGGTGGGTGACCAGCTGGCCGACATCGACGCGCGTGGACTGCACGGTTTTGAGCAGCATCGGTTTCGAGAAAGTGTCCATCAGGCCCGTGGTGATCGTCACGTTGTGCTACCACAATCGCTCAAGGTGCCGGTCGACCTTGACGCCGTGCACCCCTGCGTTGGCGGCGCTGCTCCCAACCTTCACCTTGCCGTTCAACACGTCACACTCGAATCCGGTGGGCAGGATGACGTTGGGCATCACCAAGGCTTCTTCGTCGGCCGCGGCTGGAATCGGGTACAGGCTGGTTTCGGCTTGGGGAACCCGAATGTATTTAGCCTGGGTGCCGTCGATGCGGTTTCCCAAGATGCAGCCGCAGGTCGTTCAATGTGAATGCAGGCCCTTGTTTGAGAAATCTTTTTTTGAGTTGGTTGAAGCTGCTTCGATATCCTTCAGGGGATGTCGATCTGGCAGTATGGTGCGGTCGAGCTGGTTTCGGGTCTGTGCGGTCGCGCACGGACAATGCGCCAAGGGTCAGGGTAAGGTACTGGCGCATACTGGCGCGTGGCGGCGCCTGGGATCGGAATGGAGTGACCTTTTGAAAGTATCTTTGCCTGTTAATGGATTGCAGACCCGCTTTGTGATCGCCAATGTGTGGGGATCCAAGGATTCCTCACAACGCGAACGCGTCCTTTGACTTCCCCCGAATTACCGACGGCGCCTCACACCGCAACTGCCGAGGCCGTCGCAGTGGCTCTCGACGTGCGCCCTGAGGTCGGCCTGGACAGCACACAGAGCGCTGAGCGCCGGTCGAAATGGGGCCCAAATTCATTGCCCGTCGCGCCGCCGCGGTCACCTTGGCGGGTGTTATTGGCGCAATTCAAGGGCATCATGAACCTGATCCTGATGGGCGCGGCGCTGTTGGCCGCATTCGCCGGGAGCGTCACCGACGCCTGCGTGATCCTGGCCGTGGTCGTCATCAATGCGCTGGTCGGCTTCTACCAGGAGTACCGCGCCGAACGCAGCCTGGAAGCGTTGAAATCCATGCTCCCCGTCAACGCGACCGTGCGCCGCGAAGGCAGTAGCCAAAAAATCAGCGCCGAAGCGGTCGTTCCGGGTGACATTCTGCTTCTAGAGGCAGGAGACAGTGTGTGTGCCGACGGTCGCCTGATCGTTGCTGCCAGGCTGGAAATCGATGAATCGGCGCTGACGGGCGAGTCTCAGCCTGCGGCCAAGCAGTGTGCAATGGCGGTGCCCATGGACGCGCCGATTGGCGACCGCAGCAACATGGCCTACATGAACACACTGCTGACCAGGGGACGTGCTGAATTGCTGGTCACCGCAACCGGATCGCAAACTGAGACAGGGCGGCTGTCTCGCGAATTGGCAGCTGTCGTCGAAGTGCCCACGCCCTTGCAGGCGCAGCTTGACCAGCTCGCCAAGCGTTTGGGCATGATCGCCCTGGCGCTGGTGGCCGCGCTCTCGCTGATGCAGTGGTTGCGCGGTGCCAGCTTCGCCCATATCGTGCTGGACGCCATCGCCCTGGCTGTGGCTGCCATGCCAGAGGGCCTGCCCGTGGTCGTCACGGTCACGCTGGCGCTGGGTATGCACAAGATGGCCCGCCAGCACGCGATCGTCAAGCGCCTGGCCAGCGTCGAGACCCTGGGTTGCACCACGGTCGTTTGCTCAGACAAGACGGGCACACTAACGCTCAACCAGATGACCGCCAAGACCTTCAAATACGAAGGCCATTTGTTTGAAGTGTCGGGCGAGGGTTACGAGACGCGGGGAGCGATCACCCGCTCGGGCGGCTCGGACCGCGGCACAGGCGCGTTCGAATTCGCGCCGTTGCTGACACCGTTGGTGGCATGCAATGACAGTCGCATCGAGGAAGGCAGAGTCATTGGCGACCCCATGGAGGCTGCGTTGCTGGTGCTGGCAGCCAAGGGCGGCGTCTCGCGGGATGAGGTTGAGCGCGACCTGCCACGTCTTGCCGAACTGCCATTCGACTCAGCCCACAAGTTCATGGCCACCTTCCATCAAGACGATGATCAAGTGCGAGTGTTCGTCAAAGGGGCACCGGACGTGCTGCTGGAACGTTGCTCGAGCTGGCGTGCCGCTGCGTCGCTACAGTTGCTCGACGCGCCTGGTCGCCAGCAGATTGACGCAGACTACCGGGCACTCGGGGAACAGGGCCTGCGCGGCCTGTTGATCGCGACGCGAAATGTGCCAGCGGACAGTTTCGATGCGACCGGTGACTTGTCAGCCTGGGCCACCGATTTGTGCTTCCTGGGCCTGATCGGGCTGATGGACCCACCGCGCGCCGAAGCCAAGCAAGCGATTGCCCAGTGCCAACACGCCGGCATTGCCGTCAAGATGATTACTGGCGACCACCAGACCACAGCCTCGGCCATCGCCAATGGGCTGGGACTCGCTGGCCGCACCGTTTCGGGGGCGGAACTCGACCAAATGAGCGCCCAGCAGCTCGCAGACGCGGTCGACGACGTAGCGGTCTTCGCACGCGTGTCGCCAGGAAACAAGGTCGCCATTGTGCGGGCTTTGCAGGCCAAGGGCCACGTTGTCGCCGTGACCGGCGATGGCGTGAACGATGCCCCCGCCTTGAAGCAGGCCGATATTGGCGTGGCCATGGGTGTGGCCGGCACGGCGGTGGCCAAGGAGGCCGCCACCATGGTGCTGACCGATGACAATTTTGCGACCATCGTCACCGCAGTGCACCACGGCCGCACCCTTTATGACAACATCCTGAAGTTCGTACGCTTTCAGTTGTCGACGACGATCGGCGCGATATTGACGGTCTTCACCGCCCCGCTGTTGGGGCTGCCGGAACCGTTCACTGCATTGCAAATCCTGTGGGTGGCCATCATCATGGACGGGCCGCCTGCTGTTTCGCTCGCGATGGATGCCGCACGCCCCGGGATCATGGACGAGCCGCCCCGCCCGCGCAACGCGCCGGTGCTGCCGCTGCAGCGCGTGGCCAGGGTCTTCGCCTATGGCACCACGATGATGGTTGGCACTCTGGCCGTGCTGCACTATGCGTTGCAGACCGGGCAGCAAGATCGCGCCTTGACCATGGCTTTCACGACCTTCGTCTTGTTCCAACTCTTCAACGTGTTCAATGCACGCAACGAAACCGGGTCGACGTTCAATGCGCAGTTTTTCGGCAACCGGATGTTATGGATCTCGTTGGGCGGCGCACTTTCGCTGCAGATTCTGGCCACGCAATGGGCCCCTGCGTCAGCCATTTTTCACACCACCGGCATGGCCTGGCAGGATTGGGGAATAGCCGCCGGGGTTGCCTCGTCGATCCTGCTGCTCGAAGAGACCCGCAAGCTGGGCCAGCGCGGTTGGCAGCGATTCCGTGCCGAACCTGCCACTCTTGCATTGAAGACGCCTGCAGCTTGAAGGTTGGGCTCACAAGCTGCCAGGAAAAGTCGCGCTGAACGGCGTCCGGTCATGATCCGCGTTTGGTTTCGAGGATGACTTCAGGAAACAGACTCGACGACGCGTCAATGAGATTTGTTGGGCCAGCCCGGAGGTGCCGGTCGAAGAACGCCAGAGAGTAGGCATTGACGATTTCATGCGCGGGCATTGCATCGATCGTCCTGGTGACATCCGGCCTGGACGCGAGTGGTGTCCAGTTTGGCGTGTCGGTGAAATTGCGGTGGAACATTCCCGGCACCTGCATAAAGTAACCGGCGCCTTGAACGCACTCAAAGGCGGCGCGCATGCTGGAATGATGGGTTTCGATCTCTACCTCCGGTCAACCACCTGCACGCTCCGGTTCAAGCCTCGTGCTGCTGGTATCCCTTGTGATTCACATGCTGGGTACTGGCTTAACTCTCCAGGAGTTGGCCAAGCAGGAGCGGCAAGCGTGCGGCAAGGTCGGGCACAAGACCACACCCGCAGACGACAACAATGTGCTCAAAGCGCGCCTGGAGCTGCATGTGCCGCCGACGGGTTTCTTTCGCCACGAAGTGCAGCGGCTGCTTGTGATGTTGGCCGGAGCGAGTCGGCCCCGGTCGGTCCCGTGTGCGCTGCGGCTCGTGTTCGATGAACCGGAGGCAGTCGACACGGACGCCTCGTAGCCTAGTGATGCCGATGCCAGGGCGGGCCTCCATCAACTGCGTTGGGCACAACAACCAGGGGCGCGGGATGATCGGCGATGCCCGATCTCCGCTTCACCACTTGCTCGAGTGACCGCCTTGTGGCGAAGTAAACCTGCAATCGAATTTCCGCTCAGGGCCGGGATGGTGAGGTCAGCGCTTCGATGACCGGCGGTTCAGGCCTCTGCAAATCGAATGGCCACTGCCGTCATCGACCGCGAAATGGTAGCCACGGCCGCGTACCGGCCCGCACCGGTTCAGACGCAGCGGCGGTGGCGTTCGATGCAGGTGTCCAGCACCTCGCCGCCGTCGCGCTGCCACCAGTTGGTGCGCGAAAAGATCTCGACTTCGGCATAACCGTCAAAACCCGCGGCTTCGACCCAGCCGCGCAGCTGTGGCAGGTTGATGACGCCGTCACCCATCATGCCGCGGTCTTCCAACAGGTGGTTGGTGGGTGTCAGCCAGTCGCACACATGGAAGGCCAGCAGGCGCTTGCGGCCAGCGCGGGCAATCTGCTGCAGCAGCTTGGGGTCCCACCACACGTGGTACGCGTCCACCGCCACGCCCAATGCGCCGCTGCCGCCGGGATCGAGCGCGTCACACAGATCCAGTGCCTGTTCAAGTGTGTTCACGCAGGCCCGTTCGGCAGCCGACATCGGGTGCAGCGGCTCAATGGCCAGCGGCATGCCCTGACGGCGGGCGTGTTCCAGCAATTCGGCAATGCCTTCGGCCACCTGCTGCCGCGCGCCAGCGATGTCGCGGTGCGCGGCTTGGCCCGATATCGCCCCGGGCAAGCCCCCGACCACCAGCACCAGGCACGGCGCGCCCAGGGTGCAGGCTTCGTCCAGCGCGCGGCGGTTGTCGTCACACGCGGCCTGACGGCCCGCGGCGCTGGTGTGAGTGAACATGCCACCGCGGCAGTAACCCGACAGTTGCAGGCCGTGGCTGTGGATGCGCGCCGCCACGGCCTGCAAGCCGGCCGCGGCCACCTGGTCGCGCCAAGGCGACACGGCCGGTATACCGCGCGCAGCGCAGGCGTCCAGGATATCCAGCAAACCCCACTCCACGCCGCGCTGGTAGCGCACGGTGGCGGTGTTGATGGACAGCCAGCGGGGCTCTTTACTGTTGAAGTCGCGCATGGGTGAAGCATTCCTCCAGTTTTTTTTTCACGCCGGCACGGGCGCGCAAATGGTCACTCGATGCCATGCAGGACCAGCAGCGTTTTCATGCGGCGCACGGCCAGCTCGGGGTCTAGCAGCACGTTGGCCGCATCGGCCAGGCGGAACAATTCGGCCAAGTGAATTAGCGACCGAGTGCTCTGTTGCCCACCTACCATGGTGAAGTGGCTCTGGTGCCCGTTGAGCCAGGCCATAAACACCACGCCGGTTTTATAGAAGCGGGTGGGCGCGGCGAAGATGTGGCGCGACAGCGGCACTGTGGGTCCCAGGATGGCGTGAAACCTGTCGAGGTTGCCCCGCGCTAGCTCGTCCATGGCTGCGCTCGCTGCCGGGGCGATGGCGTCAAAAATACCCAGCAGCGCATCGCTTTGGCCTTGCACCATGCTTTGTCCCGTCGTGCCGTCTTTGAATCCGTCCCCGGCAATCAGCTCTGCATAGTTGAAGTCGTCGCCCGTGTACATGCGCACACCCCGGTCATCCAGCCCGCCGGTGGTGGGCAGGCGCCGGCGCATGGCGATTTCCTTGTCTTTGTCCAGGAGGGAGATCTTGATGCCGTCGACCTTGCCCGGATGCGCATGGATGATGCCAAGGGCCGTGGCCATGGCCTGGTCCATATCAGCTGTTCCCCAGTATCCGGCAAGCGCGGGGTCGAACATGTTACCCAGCCAGTGCAGCACCACGGGCTGCCTGGCCTGGCTCAGGATGCGGTCGTACACGCGCTGGTAGTCGTGCGGACCTTTGGCAACACGGGCCAGCGCGCGGCTGGCCATGACGATGAGTTTGCCACCGAGTTTTTCGATGGCTTCCATTTGGGTCTCATAGCCGCGAATCACGTCGTCGACAGTCTTCACGTCTTCCAGCACCAGATGGTCGGTGCCACAACCTGATGCAACCAGCGCTGTACTACCAGGCTCAGAGTAGTCTTTCGCCGCGTCCAGTGAGCGGCGAATCAGTTCCAGCGACGTTGGCCAGTCCAGCCCCATGCCGCGCTGGGCGGTGTCCATGGCTTCCGCCACGCCCAGGCCCAGCGACCACAGGTGCTGGCGGTAGGCTATGGTTGATTCCCAGTCCACTGCGCATTGCAGCCAGGGGTCTATTG